>NZ_VOSR01000714.1:3854-5420 GCF_007997345.1 Mitsuaria sp. TWR114 | reverse complement strand
ACCGCCAGCGCGGTGCCCACGGCCATCAGCGGATGCTCGCGCACGTTCGCGCGCAGGCTGTCGCACCACTCGTTGCCGGTCGTGCGCAGCCGGTCGGCGCGCTCGTGCAGCAGCTCGTTCGTGTCTTCCAGGCTTTTCTGCAATTGCTGCGCCTTCGGCGCGGCGGTCGTCGCCAGGCGGTCGATGGTGGCGTGCGCCTTGTCGGCGACGCGATTCACCAGGTCGACCGCGGCGGTGCTGGACGGCGCGCTGCCGTTGGCGATCTTGGCGGCGTCGTCGGCCGTCGTGAACGGCACGGACTTGTCGCTCTTCTCGTTGTTGGGCGTGGTGCTCATGGGAAATTTCCTTTCGTCGTGCACGAGGGCGGCGGGAGTGCCGGGACAGGGGGTAATCGGGATGACGGCAAGCCGCGTGCCGTCATTCGCAGGCGCGATTCACAGGCGCGATTCAGCGCGGCAGCGGCGGCTTCGGATGGGCGTCCAGGCCGCGGTGCGGCGACTCGGCCACCTGCGGCCGGCCGCCTTCGGGCTCGAGCAGCTCCTCGATGATGAAGTGCCCGTAATACTGGGCGCGCTCGGCGCGGTTGCGACGCGCGATCTCGGCGATCTCGCGCGCCTGCGCATCGTCCTTGGCCTTGACGACCAGGAAGTGGTAGCCGCGTTCGGCCAACTCGCCGTGGCTGCGCAGCAGGTTGATCTCCTGCCCGATCGCCGCCAGCGGGCTGGCGTGGCGCAGGTCGCGCTCGACCAGCTTCACCATCTCGCGGTCGTCCACCGCGTGCAGGTCGGTCTCGGCGATGCCGTGCGCGGCCAGCGCGGCGCGCGCCTGGCCCGCCTCGCGGCGCCGGGGAAGGCTGATCACCAGGTGGTCCACCGGCTTGTGGACGCCGAAGCTGGTGGGACGGTCGTCGTCGCTGCCGCCGGCGGCGCCGGCTCGGGTACTCGTGGCCATGACGGGCTCCTTGGGGTGGCGAGTCTTCCTCGGCAAGGCAAGCCTCGTACCCATCGCGCGCTTCGCCTTTCCCGATGGCGAAGCACGAAATCCCAAGCCCCCGACATCGTGTCAGGACCGTTGACGGATCGGTCGTCGGGCGGTTACACCGCTGGAGCCGAATGCGTGACATCCCCAAGGATTGGGACGCATCCGGGCACGAGGATTGCCCTTTTTCGCGACCAACTGAAGGACCAGGGAAGGAGCGAAACGATGAACGACGGTCTCACGTCGGTGCTGTACATCGAAGACAGCCCGCTCAACGTCATCGTGATGGAGGCGATGTTCGAGCAACGCCGCGACCTGCGGCTGCATGTGGCCGAGGCCGGCATGCCGGCCTGGCGCCTGAGCGCGCGGCTGCAGCCCTCGTTGCTGCTGGTGGACCTGAACCTGCCCGACTGCCACGGTTCCGACCTGCTGAAGCTGCTGCGCATGCGGCGCGGCTGGGCGCAGGTGCCGGCGATCGCGGTGACCGCCGATTCCGATTTCGACGCGCTCGGCGCGGGCTTCCTCGAGCTCTGGGCCAAGCCGCTGGACGTGCGCAAGACGCTGGACCGCCTGGCCGAGCTGCTGCCG
>NZ_VOSR01000714.1:0-3845 GCF_007997345.1 Mitsuaria sp. TWR114 | reverse complement strand
ACAAGCAGTCCTTGGCCCCGCGCCAGACCGATTACGGCTGGATGCGCTGAACGCGCCGCGGAGGCTGCCCTCGTGACTGTCTGGCTCGACGCCCCCCTCGCCACCCTCTCCCTCCACGACCTCGACTTCTCCCGCGTGCCTGCCGGCAGGCCGGCGCGCGCGCGGCTGCGTCCCGCCGTCTTCCTCGACAAGGACGGCACGCTGACGGTCCCGGACGACGGCGCCATCACCGATCCGGCGCGGCTGCGCCTGATGCCCGGCGCCGGCGAGGCGCTCGCCCGGCTGCAGGCCGCGGGGCTGGCTCTGGTGCTGGTCACCAACGAGAGTGGCATCGCCCGCGGCGCGTTCACGCGGGTCAGTTCGCCGGGCTGCAGGCGGCGCTGGTGCGGCGCTTGAAGGACGACTTCGGCGTGACGCTCGACGACGTGGCGGTCTGCCCCCATGCGCCCGATGCGCAGGGCCGGCCCGGCTGCCTGTGCCGCAAGCCCGCGCCGGGGATGCTCACCCGCGCCGCGCGGGCGCACGGCCTGGACCTGGCGCGGTCGACGATGGTGGGCGACCTGCTCGACGACGTCGAGGCCGGCCATCGCGCCGGCGCGTCCGGCCTGCTGCTGGACACCGGCGGCGAAACCACCTGGCGGCGCTCGCCGCTGCGCGAGCCCGACGGCGTCTTCAGCGACTGGCCGTCGCTGTGCGATCACCTGCTGCGCGCGCACGCGTCCGCGTGGACCGTTGACGCGCAGGAGCCGCCGCCGCGGGACCCTTTCGACGCGGCGGGCGCGGCGGCCGCTGCGGGCGCGCCGAAGGGTTTGTCGTCGATGCCGATGTCGTCGCCGAGGCCCGCGGGCGCGGCGCCCGCGCCGACGGCGCCGGCATCGGCGTAGCGATCGCCACGCGCGGCTGCGTCCGCAGCAGCCCCAGCAGGCGGCGTTCGGCGACGCTCAGTCCGGCCAGCGCCGGGGGCGACTGCATCCAGCGCTGCGTCGGCAGCGCGGCCAGCTGGTCCGACTGCGCCCAGGCCAGCACGGCGGGATGGATGTAGGACTTGCGACAGACCGCGGCGGTATTGCCCAGGCGCGCGGCGACGTCCTTTACCGTCTGCTTCTGCGCGTCGACCGGCGCGGTGCCGGCGCGCGCATGCGCCAGCAGCAGGTCCAGCGCGAGCACGCTGGCATGCCAGGTGCGGAACACCTTGGCGCTGCAGGTGGGCCCGCCCGCCTCGGCGAGCCAGTCGTTCACGTCCGAGGCATCGATGCGATGCGCGATGCCGGCCTCATCCTCGTAGCCGAAGAGCTCCTGCCCCGGCAGGTCGCGGCAGCGCCGCACCAGCGCGGCCACGCGGTCGTCGCGCACGGCGAGCTGGTGCCGCACGCCGCTCTTGCCGGGGAAGCTCAGCAGCAGCGCGTCGCCCTTGACCTTCACGTGGCGCGACAACAGGCTGCTCAGGCCGTAGGAGCCGTTGCTGCGCGCGTACTCGCGATGGCCGATGCGCATCCAGGTGCGATCGAGCAGCCGCACGAGCGCCGCCAGCACCCGCTCGCGATCGAGGCCACCGTCGCGCAGGCGGCGTTGCACCTGGCGCCGCAGCCGCGGCAGGCGATGGCCGAAGTCCAGCAGCAGGCCGAACTTGTTCTCGCCCCGCAGCGCCATCAGTCGGCGTGATAGCGGTACTGCTTGCGTCCGCGCGCGTCGCGCGCCGTGGCCTGGATGTGCCCGTCGTCGCGGGGACAGATCCAGACGTCCACGTAGGCCGGCGGGATGGCCAGCGCGCGGATGCGCCGCAGCGTGGCCTCGTCCCGCACCGGACGCCCGTCCGCGTCGACATACCGGAAGCCGCGGGCCGCGCGCACGCGGCGCAGCCCCGGTTCATCGTCACAGACCCAGCGCAGTCCCATCGGCTCGTCCTCCTGCCTTCCCCAGGCAGGGCGCATGCCGGGCCGCGCGACGAGCGGCGATCGCGCGTGCGACCGCCCGTTATTGCGCGGCCTTGTCGGCCGCCGCCGCGTCCTCCGCGGCGTATTCCTTGAGCCGGTTGTAGAGCGTCTTCAGGCTGATGCCGAGCACCGCCGCCGTCTGCTCCTTGTGATGCTTGTAGTGCTGCAGCGTGGCCAGGATGAAGGCTTTCTCCACCTGCGCCATCGAGCTGCCCAGCGGCATCGTGATCGACGGTCCGGACGACTCGCCCGAGCCGGCGACCAGCGTCGGGACCGCGGGCGCCGCGGCGGGCTGCCCCGGCGCCGCGCCGAAGCTGGTCACCGCCGCCGCGGAGGCGGCCGTGGCCGGGATCTCGGCGCCCTCGCCCTTGGGCAGCCACTGCTCGTCGACGATGTCGCCGGCGGCCATCACGTAGGCGCGCTGGACCGCGTTGCGCAGCTCGCGCACGTTGCCGGGCCAGTGGTAGGTCTGCAGCTGCGCCAGCGCCTTGGCGGTGAAGCGCTTGTTCTTGCCTTCCTTGGCCGCGATCTGGCGCAGGAAGTGGTCGGCCAGTAGCGGCACGTCGTCCAGGCGGTCGCGCAGCGGCGGCATCTCGATCGGGAAGACGTTGAGGCGGTACAGCAGGTCCTCGCGCAGCTTGCCCGCCTGCACCGCCTGCAGCAGCGGCCGGTTCGACGCGGCGATCACCCGCACGTCGGCATCCAGCGTGGTCGTCGAGCCCACGCGCATGAAGCGCCCGGTCTCCAGCACGCGCAGCAGCTTGACCTGCAGTTCCATCGGCATCTCGGTGAGCTCGTCCAGGAACAGCGTGCCGCCGCTGGCGCGCTCGAAGAAACCTTCGTGCTGCTTGTCCGCGCCGGTGAAGGCGCCCTTCTCGTGGCCGAAGATCTCGCTCTCGATCAGGTTGGGCGAGATGGCGCCGCAGTTGACCGCCAGGAACGGCTTCTTGCGGCGGCGGCTGAGGTCATGGACGGTCTGCGCCACCAGTTCCTTGCCGGTGCCGCTTTCGCCGTTGATGAAGACCGACACGCTGGTGCCGGCCACGCGCGAGATCTGCTCGTAGATCCGCTGCATCGGCTGGGTGCGGCCCCAGAGCAGGCCGAAGTGGCCGCTCTGCGCGAGGTTGGCGTTCAGCTCGGACACCTCCGCCTGCAGCGCGGCGGGCTTCATCACCCGCGACAGCACGCCCTGCAGCTGCGTGATGTTGATGGGCTTGACCAGGTAGTCGGCGGCGCCCATGCGCAGCGCCTGGATGGAGGTGTCCAGGCTGGCGTGGCCGGTGATCAGCACCACCTCGGAATTGGCCACCAGCTGCGGGTCCTGGAACAGTTCCATCCCGTTGCCGTCGGGCAGTTGCAGGTCGAGCAGCACGACATCGGGCTGCTGCAGCGCGATGTGCCTCCGGGCATCGCGCAAGGTGTGGGCCACCGACACGGTGAATTTCTCGCTCGCAATCAGTTCCTGCAGGGTGGCGACGGAATCGACATCGTCATCCACGATCAACGCATGGGTCACCGGTACATCCTTGTGTGTGGGGGGGAACACGCCTGGGCGTGGGGATTCGACGATTCGTGATGAATGTCTGTCGAACCCGGATAACTCATTCTTGCAGCAAGCGGCCGGCTTGCCAGCCCCTGCCTCAACTCATTTGAAAAAAATTCCGGTGACGACCTGGCGATCATCGACCAGGCACGCACGCCATTCGAACAATGGCGCATGAAAACGGCACCGGGAAGCGGTCCGCGGACCGCGCCGGTGCCGGCCAAGGGAAGGTCGGGTCAGACATCCCGGCGGCGACGCTGGATCCATCCCACCAAGGCCAAGGCGACGACCAGGGTGAGGAAGTTGCGGATCTCGAAGGTGGCGTCGGCGGGCTCGTCGTCCGTGTCGATGGCGGAGGACGGGCCGGG
>NZ_VOSR01000713.1:0-1335 GCF_007997345.1 Mitsuaria sp. TWR114 | reverse complement strand
ATCAGCGTGATGCCGGCGGCTTCCATCGCCACGTCGGTGCCGCCGCCCATCGCCAGGCCGACATCCGCCGCGGCCAGCGCCGGCGCGATGACGCGCTGCACATGGTCGCGGCGCGCGGCGAACACCAGCAGCGCCTCGGTCAGCCCATCCATGTCCTGGTGCAGGAACAGGTCGCGCAGCGACTCGGCCAGCGGCGTGCCGCCCGGCTCGCGGGTCTGGACCAGGTCCGCGCCGCGCTCGCGCAGGCGCTGGGCGACGGACTCGACATGGGTGGACTTGCCCGCCCCGTCGATGCCCTCGAAGGTGATGAATCGGCCGCTCACGCGTGGATGCTCTCTCGGAAAAAAGCGCAGCGCGGACGCTCAGCGGCCGCGCTGGTACTTGTTGACCGCGCGATTATGCGCGGCCAGGTCCTCGCTGAACTGGCTGGTGCCGTCGCCGCGCGACACGAAGTACAGCGCCTTGGACGGGGTCGGGTGCAGCGTCGCCTGCAGCGCCGCCAGGCCCGGCATCGCGATCGGCGTCGGCGGCAGCCCGCCGCGGGTGTAGGTGTTGAACGGGGTGTCCGTCTGCAGGTGGATGCGCCGCAGGTTGCCGTCGAAGTCGGTGCCCAGCCCGTAGATGACCGTCGGATCGGTCTGCAGCGGCATGCCGGCCTTGAGCCGGTTGATGAACACCGCCGCCACCAGCCCGCGGTCCGCCGCGGCGCCGGTTTCCTTCTCGACGATGGAGGCCAGGATCAGCGCCTCGTCCGCGCTCTTGAGCGGCAGGCCGTCGGAGCGGCCGGACCAGGCGCTCTCCAGACGCTTCTGCATCAGCGCATGGGCGCGCTTGAGCACCGTCAGGTCGCTCACGCCGCGGCTGTACGCGTACGTGTCGGGGAAGAAGCGGCCCTCCGGCGCCTGGCCGGGCGCGCCCAGCGCCGCCATGATCTGGGCGTCGGTCATGCCGGCGGTCGTCTGCTTGAGCGCCGGCGCGGCCGCGATCGCGGCGCGTAGCTGGCGGAAGTTCCAGCCCTCGATCAGGCGGAGCTGCTCCAGCACCTGGTCGCCGCGGACCATCTTGTCCAGCAGCTCGCGCGGCGTGATGCCGGCATGGACCTCGTAGCTGCCGGCGCGGATCTTGCGCGCCTGCCCCGAGTAGCGGAACCACGCGTAGAGGAAACGCGGATCGGTCTGCACGCCCGCCCCGACCCAGGCCTGCGCGACCTGCTGCGGCGGCGTGCCGGGTTCGATCGAGAGCTCCAGGCTGTCCTTCTCCAGCGCCAGCGGCGCCTGCAGCCACCACCAGACGGCGCCGCCGGCGCCCGCGGCCAGCACCGCCAGCGCGACCAGC
>NZ_VOSR01000712.1:0-1641 GCF_007997345.1 Mitsuaria sp. TWR114 | reverse complement strand
CTGCGCCGCGCGCTGCTGCAGCAGGTGCAGCAGCGGACCGTAGGGCCGGTCCTGGCCGTACTGGTTGAACTTGGCGGCGGCGAAGTGGCCGCGCTGGGCAAGCAGGCTGCGCTGCGCGGCCAGCACCAGCGCGGTCTTGCCGATGCCGGAGAAGCCTGCCACGGCCACCAGCCCCGGCCCGCCGGCCAGGCCCGACGCGGCCTCGTCGAAGGCCTGCCCGAGCTGCGCCTGCGCCGACTCGCGACCGTAGAGCCGGCCACTGGGCTGGAAGCGCACGGCGGCATCGCCATGGCCGGGTTCGAAGCCGGGCAGGTCGCGGCCCTGTGCCAGCGCCGCCTGGCAGAGTTGCAGGTCCTGGCGCAGGGCCTGATGGCTCTGGTAGCGGCTTTCCGGCTCCTTGTGCAGGCAGTGGGCGACCACCTGAGCCAGCGGCGCGAAGACCTGGTGATTGCGGCTGGTCGCCATCGGCGCGGCGAGCGCCAGGTGCGCATGCACCGCCCGCGCCGGATCGTCGACGCTGAAGGGCGGCGCGCCGGTCAGCGCCTCCAGCAGCGTGGCGCCGAGGCTGTAGAAGTCCGCGCGGTAGTCGACATCGCGGCTCATCCGGCCGGTCAACTCGGGCGCCAGCGTCGCCAGCGAAGCCTCGATCAGCTCGGCGCGCTGGACCAGCGGCCGTTCCCGCTCGATCTCGGCGGCCAGGCCGAGGTCCGCGATCAGCGTCCGGCCGGCCTCGCGGCCCGCGCCGGGCAGCAGCAGCACCTGGCCCGGCCCGAGGTTGCGATGGATCAGACCCTGGCCATGCAGGTGCTGCAGCGCCTCCACCAGATCCAGCGCGATCCGGATCAGCGCGTCGTTGTCCAGCGTGCCGCGCCGCAGGCGCTGCCGCAGCGTCTCGCCTTCCAGCTCGGGCAGCAACAGCGCGGGACGCTGGTCATGCTCGACCAGCGCGCGCGGTCGCAGCACGAAGGCGGGATCCAGGCGCTGGGCCAGTTCATATTCGCGGCGCAGCCGGGCGATGGCGGCCGCGTCCGGCCGGGCGTCGCGCAGGCGCTTGAGCAGCGCCCGCCCGCCCCGGCCGTCGCCGACCTGGAGGACCTCGCTCCGCTGACCCTGATGGATCGTCCGCTCCGCCTGCCAGGCCTCTGGATCGGCCGCCTCCCACGCTCGTCTGTCCGTCATCCCGTCCGCTCTCGGTTGTCGACGGACTGTAACGGGAGACCAGCCCGGCACCGCGTCGCGTCGGCGCCAGTACCGCGACGAATGCGGCCGGAAACGGAAGAAAGCGACAGATCGGCGCGTGGCGCGGCGATCGCCGCGTCAGCTGCCGTACTTGATCGAGCAGCCGTAGGGCTTGGTGCTGGCGTGCGTGATCTTCTTGCCGGCGGCCAGCTCGCCCAGCGCGGTCTTCACGTAGGGATCCGCCTTGGGGATGTCGTCGACCTTGGCGGTGGCGATGCTGTCGATGCCGCCCTTGTAGACCAGCACGCCCTGCGGGTTGACGATGAACAGGTGGGGCGAGGTCTGCGCGCCGTAGCTCTTGCCGATCTGGCCGCTCGGGTCCAGCAGCACCTGCGTCGGCGCGGCGCCGCGGTCCTTGTTCAGCTTGAGCGCGGTCGGCCCGTCCACATGGCCCTGCTGGCC
>NZ_VOSR01000711.1:0-1186 GCF_007997345.1 Mitsuaria sp. TWR114 | reverse complement strand
GCTGGCCAGCGGCGCGCGCCTCCTGCGCGCGGGCCTGTGCGACGCGGTGCTCGTCGGCGGCGTGGACGCGCTGTGCGGCATGACGGTGGCCGGCTTCACCGCCCTGGACTCCGTGGACGCGGCGCGCTGCCGCCCGATGAGCGCGACCCGCGCCGGCATCAACATCGGCGAGGGCGCGGCGCTGTTCGTGCTCAGCCGCGAACCGTCGCCGGTGCGCCTCTCCGGCTACGGGGAGAGTTCCGACGCCCATCACATCTCGGCGCCGGAACCCGGCGGTCGAGGCGCGCTGGCGGCCATGCGCGAGGCGCTGGCCCGTGCCGGCCTGACGCCCGCGGACATCGGCTACCTGAACCTGCACGGCACCGCCACGCCGCAGAACGACGCGATGGAGAGCCGGGCCGTGGCGGAGCTGTTCGGCCTGGCGCTGCCGTGTTCCTCGACCAAGCCGCTGACCGGCCATGCGCTGGGCGCGGCCGGCGCCATCGAGGCGGCGATCGCGTGGCTGACCGTGGCCGGTGACGGTCGGCTGCCGGTGCATCATTTCGACGGCGTGCGCGATGCCGCGCTGCCGGCCATCGCCTTGGTCGCGCCGCACCAGCGCCTGCCCGGCGCGCCGCGCCACGTGATGAGCAATTCCTTCGCCTTCGGCGGCAACAATGCGTCGCTGGTGCTGAGCCATGACTGATTCCCTGCCTCCCATTGCCGACCTCATGCCCCACGAGGGGCCGATGTGCCTGCTCGACCGCCTGGTCGAGGCCCAGGACGAACGCCTGGTGGCCGAAGTCCTGGTCCCCGCCGACGCATCTTCAGCCGCGACGGCGCGGTGGGCGCCTGGGTGGGCGTCGAATACATGGCGCAGGCGGTGGCCGCCTGGGCCGGGTGGCAGGGGCGGCAGCAGGGCAAGCCGCCGCGCATTGGTTTCCTGCTGGGCACGCGCCGCTACCGCAGCGTGGCGCGCTTCAGCGCGGGGCAGCGGCTGCGCGTCGAGATCCAGCGCAGCTACCAGGCCGACAACGGCATCGGGCAGTTCGACTGCAGCATCCGTTGCGGCGAGGCCGAGTTGGCCAGCGCGCAGATCACGGTTTTCGGGCCGGAGGATCCAAGTGAGTTCTTGAAGGGAGAGACGCCGTGAGCACAGTGCTCGTTACCGGATCGAGCCGGGGTATCGGCCGCGCCATCGCGCTGC
>NZ_VOSR01000710.1:0-1328 GCF_007997345.1 Mitsuaria sp. TWR114 | reverse complement strand
GCGCACCGCGCGCCTGCTGATGCGCGCCTCGGCGCCCGCGATGGCCGAGGCCATCATCGATTACCAGTCCCGCAACGCCGCGCACTTCGCGCGCTGGGACCCGACGCGGCCGGCCGACCATTGGAACCTGGAGCCCACGCGGGCCCGCCTGGCGCGCGAGGAGGCCGGTTTCGAGGCCGGCACGATCTGGCGCTTCTGGCTGTCGCTGCACGAGGCGCCGGATCGCGTGATCGGCCAGTGCGCGCTCTCCGACGTGGTGCGGGGCGTGTTCCAGAGCGCGATGCTGGGCTACAGCCTGGACCAGGGCTGCGTCGGCGGCGGCCTGATGCAGGAGGCGCTGAAGTGCCTGCTCGACCAGGCCTTCGGACCGGCGGTGTCGCTGCATCGGGTGCAGGCGTCGGTGAGGCCGGAAAACGCGCGCAGCCGCCGCGTGCTGGAACGCCTGGGCTTCCGGCGCGAGGGCTTCAGCCCGCGCTACCTGTTCATCGACGGCGCATGGCGCGATCACGAGACCTTCGCGTTGATCAATCCGGGGTGGGGGGAGCGTCAGGCGCCGCCCGCTGAGCGGGACCGGGTCGTGAAGCGGCGTTGCCACGGACTGCCGCTCGACGGCCTTGCGCGTCGAGGCGAAGGGCGATAGCAGGACTTGCCGGCCGGAAACGGCATCGCCTCGCGCTGTCGACCTCGGGCTTCGCATGAGCTTGCGCGCGGACCTTCGTTGGCCGGGCACGCCGGCCGCCGCAGGCTATGGGTTTGTCCTATCGGACCAGTCCCGAAAGCCGCCATGCCTCTGCCCCCGACCTTCCGCGTTTCGATCCCATTGACTGCCATCGCGCTGGCCGCGGCCGCCAGTTTCACGCCGTCCGCGCAAGCGCAGGCGACGACCGCCTCGTCCTCCGCCGGCGCAGCCTCCGACCAGCTCCAGCAGGTCGTCGTCACCGGCACGCGCCGCGTCAATCGCACGGTCGCCGAGTCCGAGTCGCCTGTCGACGTCCTCAGCGCCGCGGACCTGCAGCGCACCGGGACCACCGAGCTTGCGACAGCGCTCGGGCAGCTGCTGCCATCGCTGAACTTCCCACGCCCGTCGCTGACCGACGCTTCCGACGCGGTGCGGCCCGCCCAGCTGCGGGGGCTGTCACCCGACCAGACGCTGGTGCTGATCGACGGCAAGCGCCGCCACACCACCGCGGTGGTCAACATCAACGGCACGCAGGGGCGGGGGTCCGCGCCGGTGGACCTGAACACCATTCCGCTGGCCGCGATCGAGCGCATCGAGGTGCTGCGCGACGGCGCCGCGGCGCAGTACGGGTCCGACGCGATCGCCGGCG
>NZ_VOSR01000071.1:0-4278 GCF_007997345.1 Mitsuaria sp. TWR114 | reverse complement strand
CAGGCCTTCGACGACGCCACCACCGAGCGCGACCTCGCCGCCGCCGACGTGGCGCAGGCCCGCGCCACGCATCGGCGCCGGCAGCTCGACCTGGCGTTCGCCACCGTCGAGGCGCCGATCGCCGGCCGCATCGACCAGGCCCTGCAGACCGAGGGTGCGCTGGTCGCCGCGACCGACGCCACGCCGCTGGCGCGCATCGTCCAGATCGACCAGGTCTATGTCGACGTGCGCCAGCCCGCGGCCGCGCTGGCGCCGCTGCGGCGCCGGCTCGAGATCGCCGGCAAGGGCCGGGCCGAAGAAGGGGCGGGTGCCGGCGTGCCCGTCACCGTCCTGGGCGCCGACGGCGCGCCGCTCGACCTGAAGGCGCGCGTGCTGTTCTCGGGCATGTCCGTGGACGCGGGCACGGGCGACGTGCTGATGCGCGTGCTGGTCGACAACCCCCGCCGCGAACTGCTGCCCGGCATGTTCGTGCGAGCCCGCCTCTCGAGCAGCGCCTATGACCAGGCGCTGCGCGTGCCGCAGCAGGCGGTGCAGCGCGGCGCCATGGGCACGCAGGTCTGGGTGCTGTCGGGCACCGGCGAGGCCCGCCGCGTCACGGTGCAGCTGGGCGAACTGGTTGACCGCCACTACCGCGTCAGCACCGGCCTGCGCGCCGGCGACCGGGTCGTGGTCACCGGCATGGACCGGCTGGTCGAAGGCGTGAAGACGCAGGTGGTCGCGAGCGAGGCCGCATCGCCGCTGGCCGCCGCCTCCACCGCAGCCGTGCGCTGAGGAGCGACCCATGCCTCAGTTCTTCATCCAGCGGCCCGTCTTCGCCTGGGTCATCGCGCTGTTCATCGTGCTGTTCGGGTTGATCGCGCTGCCGCAGCTGCCGATCGCCCGCTATCCCTCGGTGGCGCCGCCGTCGGTGACCATCTCCGCCACCTCGCCCGGTGCGACGCCGCAGTCGCTGAACGACGGCGTCGTGAGCCTCATCGAGCATGAGCTGTCCGGCGTGAAGGGGCTGCTCTACTTCGAGTCCACCGCCGACACCTCCGGCCAAGCCAGCATCACCGCGACCTTCAAGCCGGGCACCGATCCGGCGATGGCGCAGGTCGACGTGCAGAACCGCATCAAGGCCGTGGAGGCCCGGCTGCCACAGGCGGTGCGCCAGAACGGCCTGGTCGTCGAGTCCGCCTCGTCCTCCTTCCTGATGATCATCGGCCTGCGGGCCGACGACGGCGGCGTCGACGAGACCGCGCTGAGCGACTACCTCGCGCGCAACACCGTCGAGGAACTGCGCCGCATCGACGGCGTCGGCCGGGTGCAGCTGTTCGGCGCGGAGCAGGCAATGCGGGTCTGGGTCGACCCGGTCAAGCTGATCGGCTACGGGCTGGGCATGTCGGACGTCAGCGGCGCCATCGCGCGCCAGAACGTGCAGATCTCGCCGGGGCGGCTGGGCGACTCGCCCGCCACCGCGGGCCAGCGGGTGACGGTGCCGCTGACGGTGGAAGGCCAGCTCGGCTCGCCCGAGGAGTTCGCGGCCATCGTGCTGCGCGCCAATGCCGATGGCTCGCGGCTGCTGCTGCGCGACGTCGCCCGGGTCGAGCTGGGCGCGCAGTCCTACGGCTTCGTCATCAGCGAGAACGGCAAGGCGGCATCCGCGCTCGCGGTGCAGCTGGCGCCGGGCGGCAACGCGGTCAAGACCGCGCAGGCGGTGCTGGACCGGATCGAGCAGCTCAAGCCGGCGCTGCCCAAGGGGCTGAGCTACTCGGTGCCGTTCGAGACGGCGCCTTTCGTGAAGCTCTCGATCGAGCAGGTCGTGCACACGCTGCTCGAGGCGATGGTGCTGGTCTTCCTCGTGATGTACCTGTTCCTGCAGAACCTGCGCTACACGCTGATCCCGGCGATCGTCGCGCCGATCGCGCTGCTGGGCACGCTGGCGGTGATGCTGCTGGCCGGCTTCTCGGTCAACGTGCTGACCATGTTCGGCATGGTGCTGGCGATTGGCATCATCGTGGACGACGCGATCGTGGTCGTCGAGAACGTCGAGCGGCTGATGGCGGAGGAGGGCCTGGGGCCGCGCGAGGCGACGGTCAAGGCGATGAAGGAGATCACCGGCGCGGTCGTCGGCATCACGCTGGTGCTGACCGCGGTGTTTCTGCCGATGGCCTTCTCCAGCGGGTCGGTCGGCGTGATCTACCAGCAGTTCGCGCTGTCGATGGCGGTGTCCATCCTGTTCTCGGCCTTCCTCGCGCTGAGCCTGACGCCCGCGCTGTGCGCCACGCTGCTCAAGCCCATCCCGGCCGGCCACCATGAGAAGCGCGGCTTCTTCGGCTGGTTCAACCGGTGCTTCGACCGGCTGACGCGCCGCTACGAGTCCGGCGTGCTGCGGCTGGTCGCGCGCAGCGGGCGGATGATGCTGGTCTTCCTGGCGCTGTCGGGCGCGCTGGTCGCGGCGCTGCGCGTGCTGCCGTCCTCGTTCCTGCCGGAGGAGGACCAGGGCTACTTCATGACGATGTTCCAGCTGCCCTCGGACGCGACGACCGAGCGCACGATGGACTCGATCCGCGCCTACGAGCGCCACCTGGCCACGCGCCCCGGCGTCGACAGCAACATGGCGGTGCTGGGCTTCGGCTTCTCGGGCTCCGGCCCGAACGCGGCGATGGCCTTCACCAACATGAAGCCCTGGGACCGCCGTGACGGCGCCACCACGGCCGACGAGGCCCGGCGCGCCCAGGAGGCGCTGGCCGGCACCGAGGGCATGGTGATGAGCCTGATGCCGCCGGCCATCGAGGAGCTGGGGAATTCCTACGGCTTCACGATGCGGCTGGTCGACCAGGGCCACCAGGGCGCTGCGGCGCTGCAGGCGGCGCAGGCCAAGCTGCTGGAGCTGGCGGCGCAGAGCAGCGCGGTGACCGGCGTGTATCCGGAAGGCCTGCCGCCGGCCACCGGCGTGCGGCTGGAGATCGACCGCCAGAAGGCGCAGGCGCTGGGCGTCGAGTTCAACGACATCAGCGACACCGTGTCCACGGCGATGGGCTCGCTCTACGTCAATGACTTCCCGAACCGGGGCCGGATGCAGCAGGTGATCGTGCAGGCCGACGCGCCGGCCCGCATGCAGCTGGACGACGTGCTCAAGCTCACCGTGCGCAATGGCGCAGGCGGCCTGGTGCAGCTGTCGGAGCTGGTCCGGCCGGTCTGGAGCGAGACGCCGCTGCAGCTGGCGCGGTACCAGGGCTACCTGGCCGCGCGCCTCTCGGGCAGCGCCAACTACCCGACCTCCAGCGGCGAGGCGATGGCCGAGATGGAACGGCTGGCGGCGCAGCTGCCGCCGGGCTTCACCGTCGCATGGACCGGCCAGTCGCTGCAGGAGCGCGAGTCCGCCGCGCAAGCGCCGATGCTGCTGGCGCTGTCGATGCTGGTCGTCTTCCTGGTGCTGGCGGCGCTCTACGAGAGCTGGTCCATCCCGCTGTCGGTGATGCTGGTCGTCCCGCTCGGCCTGATCGGCGCGGTTGCGGCGGTGCTGCTGCGCGGCCTGCCCAACGACGTCTTCTTCAAGGTCGGGATGATCACGGTGATCGGGCTGTCCGCGAAGAACGCGATCCTGATCGTCGAATTCGCCAAGCAGCTGCGGGAGGAGGGCCGTGGTCTGGTCGACGCGGTGGTGACCGCCGCGCGGATGCGCCTGCGGCCGATCCTGATGACCTCGCTGGCCTTCGTGCTGGGCGTGGTGCCGCTGATGTTGGCCTCCGGCGCGAGCGCCGAGACCCAGCGCGCCATCGGCACCGGCGTCTTCGGCGGCATGGTCAGCGCCACGGTCCTGGCGGTGGTGTTCGTGCCGGTCTTCTTCGTCTTCGTGATGGGCCTGCAGGAGCGCCTCGCCGCGTGGCGCGGGCGGTCAGTGTCGACGCCGGCCGGCCCGCGCGCCGGCAGTGGCAGCGACGACGGCGACGACAACAACGACGACAACAACAACCGCCATTCCTCCCGGGAGCCCGCATGAAGATGATGTTCATCGCCCTCGCGGCGGCCGCGATGCTGACCGGCTGCGCGCTGACGCCGCCGCTGGAGCGCCCCGCCAGCCCGGTGCCCGCCGCCTATCCGCTGCGGGACGATCCGGTGACCGACCGGACCGCCGCCGACCTCGGCTGGCGGACCCTGTTCAACGACCCGGCGCTGCAGCGGCTGATCGAGCTCGCGCTGACCCACAACCGCGACCTGCGCCTGGCCGCGCTCAATGTCGAGATGGTGCGCGCGCAGTACGACGTCCAGAAGGCGGCCGAGCTGCCGCACCTG
>NZ_VOSR01000709.1:0-4352 GCF_007997345.1 Mitsuaria sp. TWR114 | reverse complement strand
ACACCGGCGGCGCAGCAGCGGCTGCGGCGCATCGGCGTGCGGCGTCCCGACGTGCTCGTGGACGGCCTGGCCGGCGAATTCCGCCGGACCCATCAACTGGCCGCGATGGGCTGCTGCCTGCCGCCGGCGATCGAGGCGCTCGTGCCCGGCGCCATCGCCCCGCGCGATGAAGACGGCCTGGATCGCGGCTTCGAGGCGCTCAGCGCGAGCTACGCGCAACTGCTCGACCGCCTGGCGCCGCCGCCGGGCAGCCACCGTCACAACTGGCTGGAGAGCCGCGTGCGGGTGCATCTGGCGAGGGCCGAGGCGCTGCGAGGGGTGCTCTGACGTGGTGCTCCGAGGTGGAGCTCTGACGTGGCGCTTTCGCCTTCATCCCGAGGCGGGTGTGAAGGCCGGGTGAGCGCGGGGTGAGCAAGCAGTGAGCATCGGACGACGATTGGCTGCCCTGCGCGTTGCGCGGCTGCCGCGTCGCTTCGTCAGCGTGCGCGCGACACGCCGTTGCACGATCATTCGACCCCAGGGCGCATCGCCGGTCCCACCGGCCGGTGCCCCGACCGATGGCCGTCGTCGGCCCGGTCGCCTTTCCCGTCCATCCGAAGAGGAGTTTCGAATGAAAGTCGCCAAGTCCCTGTGCCTGGGCCTGATCGTGTCCGGTGCCGCCCTGACGGCCGCGCATGCCGCCGAACTGACGGTGAACCTCGCCATCGCGCAGCCCGATGGGGCCGGCGCCTCGGCGGGCACGGTGCGCATCGTCGAGACGCCGTATGGCCTGGCCTTTTATCCGCAGCTCCAGGGGCTGCCGGCCGGCCTGCATGGTTTCCATGTGCATGAGAACCCGTCCTGCGGGCCCGCCACGACCAACGGCACGGTGACCCCGGCCGGCGCGGCGGGCGGGCACTTCGATCCCAAGGGCAGCAAGCGCCATGGCGAGCCCTGGGGCGACGGCCACCTGGGCGACCTGCCGCCGCTGTTCGTCGCGCAGGACGGGCAGGCGGTCAATCCGGTGCTGTCGCCGCGACTGACCAAGCTCGACGAGGTCAAGGGCCATGCCTTGATGGTCCATGCCGGCGGTGACAACCACGCCGACCATCCGGCCCCGCTGGGCGGTGGTGGCGCGCGCATCGCCTGCGGCGTGATCGGCGGTTGAGCAGCAGCGCAGCAGCGGCCGCTGGACGTCCGGACCGGACCCGCGCCGTCCGCGCCGTCGATTCACCATGAACAAGGGCCCGGAGGTTCGCACCTCCGGGCCCTTGTCGTTGGCGGGGCAGGGGACTCGACGTCCCCCGCGTCGCCGCGTCGCCGCGGACCGGGGTCCGCGATGGTCCGGCCGATCAGGCGACCGACTTCGCCGTCTCCGCGTATTCCTCGATCTGGTCGAAGTTCATGTAGCGGTAGACGCTGGCCTTGTCGGCATCGATGACGCCCATTTCCTTGAGGTACTCCGCCTTGGTCGGCAGGCGGCCCAGGCGGGACGCGATCGCGGCCAGCTCGGCCGAGCCCAGGAACACGTTGGTGTTCTTGCCCAGACGGTTGGGGAAGTTGCGCGTGGAGGTCGAGATGACCGTCGCGCCCTCGCGGACCTGCGCCTGGTTGCCCATGCACAGCGAGCAGCCCGGCATCTCGGTGCGCGCACCGGCGGTGCCGAAGGCGGCGTAATGGCCTTCCTTGATCAGCTCGCTCTGGTCCATCTTGGTCGGCGGCGCGACCCACAGCTTGACCGGGATGTCGCGCTGGCCGCCCAGCAGCTTGGCCGCCGCGCGGAAGTGACCGATGTTGGTCATGCACGAGCCGATGAAGGCCTCGTCGATCTTGGTGCCGGCGACTTCGGACAGCACCTTCGCGTCGTCCGGGTCGTTCGGGCAGCAGACGATCGGCTCGGTGATGTCGGCCAGGTCGATCTCGATGACGGCGGCGTACTCGGCGTCCTTGTCCGCTTCCAGCAGGTCCGGCTTGGCCAGCCAGGCCTCGACCTTCTCGATGCGGCGCTGCAGCGTCTTCGCGTCCGCGTAGCCGTCGGCGATCATGTTCTTCATCAGGACGATGTTGGAGGTGAGGTACTCCTTGATCGGCGCCGGATTCAGCTTGATCGTGCAGCCGGCGGCCGAGCGCTCGGCCGAGGCGTCGGACAGCTCGAAGGCTTGCTCGACCTTCAGGTCGGGCAGGCCCTCGATCTCCAGGATGCGGCCCGAGAAGATGTTCTTCTTGCCGGCCTTGGCCACGGTCAGCAGACCGGCCTTGATCGCGTACAGCGGGATCGCGTGGACCAGGTCGCGCAGCGTCACGCCCGGCTGCATCTCGCCCTTGAAGCGCACCAGCACCGATTCCGGCATGTCCAGCGGCATCACGCCGGTCGCGGCGCCGAAGGCCACCAGGCCCGAACCGGCCGGGAAGGAGATGCCGATCGGGAAACGGGTGTGCGAGTCGCCGCCGGTGCCCACGGTATCGGGCAGCAGCAGGCGGTTCAGCCAGCTGTGGATCACGCCGTCGCCCGGACGCAGCGACACGCCGCCGCGGTTGGAGATGAAGGCGGGCAGCTCGCGGTGCGTCTTCACGTCCACCGGCTTCGGATACGCGGCGGTGTGGCAGAAGGACTGCATCACCAGGTCGGCCGAGAAGCCCAGGCAGGCCAAGTCCTTCAGCTCGTCGCGGGTCATCGGGCCGGTCGTGTCCTGCGAACCGACCGTCGTCATCTTGGGCTCGCAGTAGGTGCCCGGACGCACGCCCTGGCCTTCCGGCAGGCCGACCGCGCGGCCCACCATCTTCTGCGCCAGCGTGAAGCCGGCGCTCGAGGCGGCCGGGGCTTGCGGCAGGCGGAACAGGGTGGAGGCGGGCAGGCCCAGGAACTCGCGCGCCTTGGCGGTCAGCGAGCGGCCGATGATCAGGTTGATCCGGCCGCCGGCGCGCACTTCGTCGAACAGCACGTCGCTCTTGAGCTTGAACTCGGCCACGGTCTCGCCGTTCTTCACCAGCTTGCCGTCATAGGGCAACACGTCGATGACGTCGCCCATCTCCAGCTTGGACACGTCGACCTCGATTGGCAGCGAGCCCGAGTCTTCCTGCGTGTTGAAGAAGATCGGCGCGATCTTGCCGCCCAGCGTCACGCCGCCGAAGCGCTTGTTGGGGACGAAGGGGATGTCCTGGCCGGTGGCCCAGATCACCGAGTTGGTCGCCGACTTGCGCGACGAGCCGGTGCCGACGACGTCGCCGACGTAGGCCACGACGTGGCCCTTCTTCTTCAGGTCCTCGATGAACTGCATCGGGCCGCGCTTGCCGTCCTCCTCGGGCTTGAAGGCCGCGTCGGGGCGGGTGTTCTTCAGCATCGCCAGGTAATGCAGCGGGATGTCCGGACGGCTCCACGCGTCGGGCGCGGGCGACAGGTCGTCGGTGTTGGTCTCGCCCGGCACCTTGAAGACGGTGACGGTGATCTTCTTCTCGACTTCCGGACGCGAGGTGAACCACTCGGCGTCGGCCCAGCTCTGCATCACTTCCTTGGCCTTGGCGTTGCCCGCCTTGGCCTTGGCGGCGACGTCGTTGAAGTAGTCGAACATCAGCAGGGTCTTCTTCAGACCGTCGGCGGCGACGCCGGCGACTTCGGCGTCGTCCAGCAGCTCGATCAGCGGATGCACGTTGTAGCCGCCCACCATGGTGCCCAGCAGTTCGGTGGCCTTGGCCTTGGAGATCAGGCCCACCTTCAGGTCGCCGTGCGCGACGGCGGCCAGGAAGCTGGCCTTGACCTTGGCGGCATCGTCCACGCCCGGCGGCACGCGGTGCGTCAGCAGATCCAGCAGGAAGGCCTCCTCGCCGGCCGGCGGGGTCTTGATGAGCTCGATCAGCTCGGCGACTTGCTTCGCGTCGAGCGGCAGCGGCGGGATGCCGAGCGCGGCGCGTTCGGCTTCATGTTGGCGATAGGCTTGCAGCATGCGAACTCCAGTGTGGTCTCTGCTTGGGTCGAAAGAGCGGGTCTCGGCGGTCACGGCGCGCTGGGCACGATGACCTTGAGGCCCTTGAAATAGTCTCGGAAGAAGCCCTGGTCCCGGGTGATCAGGCCGTCGCACTGCAACATCGCGTGCGCACCCACCAGGAAGTCGGGCATCGCCCGCGTGGCGGCGGCCTCGGGCGCGCCGGAAGGCGCCCCCTTGTGGGCCAGCCGTTGCTTGAACTTGCGTTGCATCTCGCCGGCGCGGATCGCCGCGCGCTGGTCGATGGCCAGAAAGCGCAGGCCCATCTCCTCGAGCGCGTCCATCACCTCCGAGCCGTGCCCGAGGCCGGCCGTGACTTCGGCCAGCACCACGTCGCACAGCACCACCGGGCCGCTGGACAGCGCCAGGCGCAGCGCGGCCTCGGCGGCGTCG
>NZ_VOSR01000708.1:0-8343 GCF_007997345.1 Mitsuaria sp. TWR114 | reverse complement strand
TCGCGCCGGCCAGGACCGCATCGAGCTGCAGGTCTGCGACGTCGCCGACGAGGCCAGCGTGCGCCAGGCCTTCGCCGCGGCGGTGAAGGCCGCCGGGCCGGTCGACCTGCTGGTCAACAACGCCGGCCAGGTCGAGACCGCGCCGTTCGCGAAGACCTCGCTGGAGACCTGGCGGCGACTGCTCGACGTCAATCTCACCGGCAGCTTCCTGTGCAGCCGCGAGGTGCTGCCGGCGATGACCGAGCGCCGCTTCGGGCGCATCGTCAATGTCGCCAGCACCGCCGCGCTGAAGGGATACGCCTATGTCGCGGCCTACTGCGCGGCCAAGCATGGCGTGCTCGGCCTGACGCGCGCGCTGGCGCTGGAGACGGCGCGCAAGGGCGTGACCGTCAACGCGGTCTGCCCCGGCTACACCGAGACCGACATCGTGGCCGGCGCGATCGACACCATCGTCGCCAAGACCGGCCGCACGCCGGAGCAAGCCCGGGCCGAGCTGGCGGCGGTCAATCCGCAGGGGCGGCTGGTGGACCCGGCGGAGGTCGCCGCCTCGGTCGCCTGGCTGGCGCGGCGCGACAGCGGATCCATCACCGGCCAGGCCATCGCGGTCGCCGGCGGGGAGGTGATGTGATGCGCGACAGCGACGAGGACCTGGGCCCCGAGCTCGTGCCGACCTGGAGTCGCGCCTGCACGATGGCGACCATCAGGCGCTGCGCCTGTGGCTGCGCCTGCTGGCCTGCACGACGCGCATCGAGGACCAGATCCGCCAGCGCCTGCGCAACGACTTCGGCACGACGCTGCCGCGCTTCGACCTGCTGGCGCAGCTGGAGCGCAGCCCCGACGGTCTGACGATGCGCGAGCTGTCGCAGCGGCTGATGGTCACCGGCGGCAACGTCACCGGCATCACCGACCAGCTCGAGGCCGAGGGGCTGGTCGTGCGCGAGCCGCATCCGTCGGACCGGCGCAGCGTGACCGTGCGGCTGACGCCGGCCGGGCGGCGCCAGTTCAAGCGCATGGCGGCGACGCACGAAGGCTGGATCGTCGAGCTGCTGGCCGGCTGGTCGCCCGAGGAGAAGACCCAGGTGTACGCGCTGCTCGCGGGGCTGAAGGGCCACCTCGCGCAGCTGGACGCCGCGCGCCGATGAGCGGCGGATACAGGCCGTGGCGCCACGCGGTGCGGAGCGATGAACGGGCCGATGACCGATGCGGCGCATCGGCGCCAGTGAACGAATCAAGGAGTAGGAATCGATGGATCAACACCTCATCAGCGGCAACCGGCGCAGCCTGAAAGGCTTCGAGCCCCGCCACTTCGCGTGGCGGCAGGAGGGCGAGGTCGGCGTGATCACGCTGAACCGTCCCGAGCGCAAGAACCCGCTGACCTTCGAGTCCTATGCCGAGCTGCGCGACCTGTTCCGCACGCTGGCCTATGTCGACGAGGTGAACGCGATCGTCGTGCAGGGCGCGGGCGGCAACTTCTGCTCCGGCGGCGATGTGCACGAGATCATCGGCCCGCTGACGGCGATGTCGATGCCGGACCTGCTCGCGTTCACGCGCATGACCGGCGACCTGGTCAAGGCGATGCGGGCCTGCCCGCAGCCGGTCGTGGCCGCCATCGATGGCGTGTGCGCCGGCGCTGGCGCGATCATGGCGATGGCCTCGGACCTGCGCGTCGGCACCGCGCGCAGCAAGACGGCCTTCCTGTTCACGCGCGTCGGCCTGGCCGGCTGCGACATGGGCGCCTGCGCGCTGCTGCCGCGCATCGTCGGCCAGGGTCGCGCGTCGGACCTGCTCTACACCGGCCGCAGCCTCGGCGGTGAAGAGGCGCTGCAGTGGGGCTTCTTCAACCGCGTGGCGGAGCCGGACGCGCTGGAAGCCCAAGCGGTGGCCTGGGCCGCGGAGATCGCCGCCGGCCCCAACTTCGCGCATGCGATGACCAAGCGGATGCTGCATCAGGAATGGACGATGGGCGTCGACGAGGCCATCGAGGCCGAGGCGCAAGCCCAGGCGATCTGCATGATGACGCAGGACTTCCACCGCGCGTACCACGCGTTCGTCGCCAAGCAGCGCCCCGAATTCAAGGGCGATTGAGGACGGCATGAATCACCTGAAGCACCTGGACTGGCCGTTCTTCGAGGACCGGCATCGCGCGCTCGCGAGCGAACTGGACGCGTGGTGCGCGACGCACCTCGCCCATGGCGCGGTCGATCACGAGGACGTGGACGCGAGCTGCAAGGCACTGGTGAAGGCGCTCGGCGCCGGCGGCTGGCTGAGGCATGCGGTGGCCGGCGAGGGCGAGGCCATCGACACCCGCGCCATCTGCCTGCTGCGCGAGACGCTGGCGCGCCACGACGGGCTGGCGGACTTTGCCTTCGCGATGCAGGGACTGGGATCGGGCGCGATCTCGCTGATGGGCACGCCAGCGCAGCGCGAGGCCTACCTGCCGCGCGTCGCGCGCGGTGAAGCGCTGGCGGCCTTCGCGCTCTCCGAGCCGGAGGCGGGGTCCGATGTCGCGGCGATGCAGTGCGCCGCGCGCGAGGACGGCGACCACTACGTGCTCGACGGCCAGAAGACCTGGATCTCGAACGGCGGCATCGCTGATTTCTACGTGGTGTTCGCGCGCACCGGCGAAGCGCCCGGCTCGCGCGGCATCAGCGCCTTCATCGTCGACGCGGGCCTTCCCGGCTTCGAGATCGCCGAGCGCATCGACGTGATCGCGCCGCACCCGCTGGCGACGCTGCGGTTCACGAACTGCTGCGTGCCGAAGTCCGCGATGGTCGGCGCGCCGGGCGAAGGCTTCAAGGTGGCGATGCGCACGCTGGATGTGTTCCGCACCTCGGTGGCCGCGGCGGCGCTGGGCTTCGCCCGCCGCGCGCTGGAGGAAGGGCTGACGCAGTCCAAGGAGCGCGCGATGTTCGGCGCGACGCTGGCCGACCTGCCGCTGACCCAGGCCAAGCTGGCCGACATGGCCTGCACCGTCGACAGCAGCGCGCTGCTGGTCTACCGCGCGGCCTGGGAGCGCGACCAGGGCCGCACCATCACCCGCGAGGCCGCGATGGCCAAGCTGATGGCCACCGAAGGCGCGCAGCGCGTCATCGACGCGGCGGTGCAGCTGCATGGCGGGCGCGGCGTGCGGCGCGGCGAGATCGTCGAGTCGCTCTACCGCGAGATCCGCGCGCTGCGCATCTACGAGGGCGCCAGCGAGGTCCAGCAGCTGATCATCGGACGAGACCTGTTGAAGAACGGATAAGGACTTCCTCATGCACCGCAGCGCCCACCAGGACACCTTCGCCCGTGACAACCTGCCGCCGCTGGACCAGTGGCCGGAGCTGGTCTTCGACCTGCCGGCGCTGCGATTCCCGGAGCGGATGAACTGCGCGCATGAGCTGCTGGATCGCTGGGTCGCGCAGGGGCAGGGCGATCGCGCCTGCGTGATCGGCGGCGACGGGCGCGGCGGCGAACTGCGCTGGACCTATGCCGAGCTGCAGGCGCAGGCCAATCGCATCGCCAACGTGCTGGTGAACGAGATGGGTGTGGTGCCGGGCAACCGCGTGCTGCTGCGCGGCGCCAACACGCCGCAGATGGCCGCCTGCTGGTTCGCGGTGATGAAGGCCGGCGCGATCGCGGTGGCGACGATGCCGCTGCTGCGCGCCAAGGAACTGGGCCAGGTCATCGAGAAGGCACGCATCTCGCATGCGCTGTGCGACGCGGCGCTGGCCGGGGAACTGGAGACGGCGCGGGCGCAGTGCCCGGTGCTGGCGCGGGTCTGTCTGTTCCGCAGCGAAGCGGCCGATGGCCTGGAGGCCTTGGCCGAACGCCAATCCGAGCGCTTCGACAACGTCGACACCGCGTCCGACGACTGCGCGCTGATCGCGTTCACCTCCGGCACGACCGGCCGGCCCAAGGGCACGATGCACTTCCATCGCGACGTGATCGCGATCTGCCGCTGCTGGCCGGTGCATTGCCTGCGCGCGAACGCCGATGACGTGTTCATCGGCAGTCCGCCGCTGGCCTTCACCTTCGGCCTGGGCGGGCTGGTGCTGTTCCCGCTCAGCGTCGGCGCGTCGACGGTGCTGCTGGAGAAGGCCTCGCCCGACGTGCTGCTGCCCGCGATCGCGAAGCACCGCGCCACGGTGTGCTTCACCGCGCCGACCTCCTACCGCGCGATGGCGGCGCAGGTGGCGTCCCACGACCTGTCGTCGCTGCGCAAGTGCGTCAGCGCGGGCGAGGCGCTGCCCGCGGCGACGCGGCAGCTGTGGAAGGACGCCACCGGCATCGAACTGATCGACGGCATCGGCGCGACCGAGCTGCTGCACATCTTCATCTCGCACACCGAGGAGACCGCGCGGCCCGGCGCGACCGGACGGCCGGTGCCGGGCTACCGCGCCCGCGTCGTCGACGACGCGGGGCGCGAGGTGCCGGCGGGCACCGTCGGCAAGCTCGCGGTGCAGGGTCCGACCGGCTGCCGCTATCTCGCCGACGACCGGCAGGCCCAGTACGTGCGGCACGGCTGGAACCTGACCGGCGACGCCTACCTCATCGACGCCGACGGCTACTTCGTCTACCAGGCGCGCACCGACGACATGATCATCTCCGGCGGCTACAACATCGCCGGGCCGGAGGTGGAGTCGGCGCTGCTGGCCCATCCGGCGGTCGCCGAATGCGCGGTGGTCGGCGTGCCGGACGAGGAGCGCGGCCAGCTGGTGAAGGCCTTCGTCGTGCTCAAGCCCGGCGCGGCCGGCGCCGACGATGAGGCCGCGCTGATCAAGGCGATGCAGGACTTCGTCAAGGCCACGATCGCCCCGTACAAGTACCCCCGTGCGATAGAGTTCCGCGCCAGCCTGCCCCGGACCGAGACCGGCAAGCTGCAGCGCTTCCGGCTGCGCGAAGCATGACGCCGCGCGCAGCGATCCCCACCGCGCCCAGCCGTACCGGCGTGACCGTCCGACCCGCCCTTCACGGGGCCTTTCTGGAGCGTCCGATGAACGCGAACGAAACGAAGCCGTCGCCGCAGTACGAGCCCACCGTTGTCCAGCGCGCGCTCGCCGCGCTCGCTGCCATGGGCGCGGTGCTCGCCCTGGCGGCGCCGGCGCAGGCCGCCGACAAGCTCAAGGTCGGCATGCTGAGCACGCTGTCGGGGCCCGGCGCCGGTCTGGGCGTCGACATCCGCGATGGCTTCGCGCTCGCGGTCCAGCAGGGCGGCGGCAAGCTGGGCGGCCTACCGGTCGAGGTCCTGACCGCCGACGACCAGCAGAACCCCGAGGTCGCCAAGCAATCGGCCGAACGGCTGCTCAAGCGCGACAAGGTCGACGTGATGACCGGCATCGTGTTCTCCAACGTGATGCTGGCCGTCGGCCCCAGCGTCTTCGCGGCGCAGGTGCCCTACGTCAGCGCCAACGCCGGGCCCTCGCAGTACGCCGGCGAGCAGTGCAACCGCTACTTCTTCAACGTCGCCTGGCAGAACGACAACCTGCACGAGGCCGTCGGCAAGACGGTGATGGACAAGGGCTTCAAGAAGGTCGTGGTGCTGGCGCCCAACTACCCCGCCGGCAAGGACGCGGTGGCCGGCTTCAAGCGCTACTACAAGGGCGCGGTGGTCGACGAGATCTACACCAAGCTGGGCCAGCTGGACTACGCCGCGGAACTCGCGCAGGCGCGCGCCGCCAAGCCCGATGCGATGTACATCTTCCTGCCCGGCGGCATGGGCATCAACTTCATCAAGCAGTTCGTCGGCGCGGGGCTGTCCAAGGACATCACGCTCTTCGGTCCGGGCTTCTCCGCGGATGAGGACGTCATCAAGGCGGTCGGCGAGCCGATGCTGGGCATGTTCAACAGCTCGCACTGGGCGCACGACCTGGACAACCCGGCCAACAAGCGCTTCGTCGCCGACTTCTTCAAGGCCTACGGCCGGCTGCCCTCGCTGTATGCGAGCCAGGGCTACGACGCGGCGCAGCTGATCGGCGCGGCGGTGCGCGACGTGAAGGGCAAGGTCGAGGACCGGCCCGCGCTGCTCAAGGCGCTGAAGGCGGCGAAGTTCGACTCGGTGCGCGGCCCGTTCCGCTTCAACCACAACCAGTACCCGGTGCAGGACTACTACCTGCGCGTGATCACCAAGGACCCGCAGGGCCGCGTGACCAACCGGACGCTGGGCAAGATCTTCGAGCAGCACGCCGACGCCTACGCGCCGCTGTGCAAGATGAAGTGAAGGCGGCGGGCGCGCATCGATGGACCTCATCCTCGTCGCCGAGCAGGCCCTCAACGGCCTGCAGTTCGGGCTGATGCTGTTCCTGCTGGCGGCCGGCCTCACGCTGGTCTTCGGCATCATGGACCTGATCAACCTGGCGCACGGCTCGCTGTACATGGTCGGCGCCTACCTGGCCGCGGCGGCGATGGCGGCAGGCGCGTCCTTCGGCATCGCCGTGCTGGCGGCGATCGCGGGCACCGCGCTCCTGGGCATGGCGCTGGAGGTGACGCTGCTGCGCCGGCTCTACCAGCGCGACCACCTGAGCCAGGTGCTGGCGACCTTCGCGCTGATCCTGATGCTCAACGAAGGCGTGCGCATGATCTGGGGCGAGCAGCCGCTGATGCTGAACACGCCGGCCGCGCTGTCCGGTCCGGTCGAGCTGCTGCCCGGGCTGATGTATCCGGCCTACCGGCTGCTCATCATCGGCGTGGGGCTGGTCGTGGCGGTGGCGCTGTACCTGCTGGTCACGCGCACGCGCTGGGGCATGTGGGTGCGGGCCGGCGCCTCCAACCGCGCGATGACCACCGCGATGGGCGTGCCCGCGGACCGGCTGTTCACCGCGGTCTTCGGCGTCGGCGCGGCGCTGTGCGCGCTGGCGGGCTCGCTGCTGGGCCCCTTGCTGGCGGTGCAGGTGGGCATGGGCGAGAGCATCCTGATCCTGGCCTTCGTCGTGATCGTGATCGGCGGCATCGGCTCGATCCGCGGCGCGCTGGTCGGCGCGCTGCTGGTGGGGCTGGTGGACACCGGCTCGCGCACGCTGCTGCCCGCGGTGCTGCGGCAGGTGGCGTCGCCGGAGGTGGCGTCCAACCTCGGGCCGGCGCTGGCGTCGATCCTGATCTACCTGCTGATGGCGGCGGTGCTGTTCTGGAAACCGCGCGGCCTGTTCCCCGCGAGAGGCTGAGCCCATGACAGAGCCGATCACCGAGGCCGTGGCGACCCGCCACACGCTGCTGCACCACCGCGCCCTGGGCGCCTGGGCCTGGGCGCTGCTGGCGGCGCTGGCGGCCTTGCCGCCGCTGCTGCAGGCGCTGGGCCTGGAGTTCTACACGGTGGTCGCGACGCGGGTGCTGATCTTCGCGATCGCCGCGGCGAGCCTGAACCTGATCCTGGGCTTCGGCGGGCTGGTGAGCTTCGGCCACGCGGCCTTCGTCGGCCTGGGCGCCTACACCGTCGGCGTGCTCGCGGATGCGGGCATCGGCTCGGCCTGGATCGCATGGCCGGCCGCGATGGTCGTGTCGGGCGTCGCGGCGGCGGTGATCGGCGCCATCAGCCTGCGCACGCGCGGCGTGTACTTCATCATGATCACGCTGGCCTTCGCGCAGATGTTCCATTACCTGGCGGTCTCGCTGAAGGCCTACGGCGGCGACGACGGCCTGCCGCTGGCGGCGCGCTCGACCCTGTCCGGCCTGCCGCTCAGCCTCGCCGACGATGCCTCGTTCTACTGGGTCGCGCTGGCCGTCTTCGCGCTGGTGTTCGCGGGCCTGCGCCGGCTGGTCAATTCGCCGCTGGGCTGGCTGCTGCAGGCGGCGCGGGAGAACGAGACCCGCGTCGCCGCGACCGGCGGCCGGGTCTTCGCCGTGCAGTGGACCGCCTTCGTCGTCGCCGGTGCGATCGCGGGCCTGGCCGGCGCGCTGCTGGCCAACCTGAACGGCCTGGTGTCGCCGCACCTGATGCACTGGTCGCAGTCGGGCCAGCTGATGGTGATGGTGATCCTGGGCGGCGCCGGCGCGCTGTGGGGCGGCCCGCTGGGCGCGGCCGCCTTCCTGCTGCTCGAGGAGCTGCTGTCGGGCGTCACCATCCACTGGCAGTTCGCGCTCGGCGCGATCCTGCTGGTGGTCGTGCTCTTCGCCCCGCGCGGGCTCACCGGGCTGGTCGAGCGCCTGGGCGCGCGGCGGTCGCCTCGTCCAAGGAGGCCGCGCATGCCTGAGGTCCTGCACGACCTGTCGAGGGCGGCGTCGTCGCGCTTGCCCGAGCTCGCGCTGCTGCAGGTGCATCGGCTGGTGAAGCGCTTCGGCGCGCTGACCGCGACCGACGAGGCCAGCCTCGAGGTGCGCGCCGGTGAGACCCATGCGCTGATCGGCCCGAACGGGGCCGGCAAGACGACG
>NZ_VOSR01000707.1:0-2910 GCF_007997345.1 Mitsuaria sp. TWR114 | reverse complement strand
CGGCGGCGATGCGGCGCTCCGCGTCCGCCGCGTCGGGCAGGGCGGGGCCGTAGATCTCCATCCAGGTCTGGAAGACCGGATCGTTGTCATGGCGCTGGAGCAGCCGCACCGGCTGGCCGGCGCGCGCCTGCTCGAAGGCGGCCAGGGCGGCCGCCAGGTCGTCCGTGTGGACGCGGTAGTAGACGTAGAGCTCGACCGGTGCGCCGGCCGGGCGATCGGGCGAAGCGGTCCCAGGGGCCGAGGCCCGCGTTGGCGGCGACGAGGTCATTCCGGTTCTCCGATGGCGTAGGGCAGGGGACGGGGCGTGAGCACGGCGCCTTGCGCGCTGCCCAGGTGCAGCGTGCCGGACTCGAGCGCGGCCAGCTTCACCTCGGCCAGCAGCAGCGGACGGCCTTCCAGGCGGCCGAAGCCGGCGACCATGCCGGCGGGCTGCTCCGGATCGGCGCTGTGGAAGATCTCCTGGCCCGGCGTGGCATCGGCATCGCTGCCGTCCATCGCGAACAGGTGGGTGCGGCGCTTGATCGTGCCGCGGTACTGGCTGCGCGCGACGACCTCCTGGCCGGGGTAGCAGCCCTTCTGGAAGTTCACGCCGCCCAGCAGCTCGAGGTTGAGCATCTGGGGCACGAACTGTTCCACCGTCGCCTGGCGGATCCAGGCCAGGCCGGCGGTGACGTCCAGCCCCTGCCATTCCTCCGGATCGATCGACGGCAGCGCCGGCGCGGCGGCATCGGCGGGCTGTAGCAGCAGGAAGCGCGGCGTGAGGCCGTCGTCGGGCAGCCGGGTGGCGAGCGCCTCGCGGCCGTCGGCCAGCGCCAGGCGGCCCACCGTCCAGACCCCGGCCGGCGCGGCGGCGCCCAGCCAGTCGCGCGCCTGGGCGCCGGACAGCCCCCAGACCGACCAGGCGGCGCTGTCGTCGCTGAGCTTGCACTTGGCCCGCAGCACGAACATGGACAGCCGCTTGACCGTCGCCGGCAGCACCTCGGCCGGCAGCGCCAGGAGCACCGATTGTTCGTCCGGCTTGACCGCCAGCATCGTGGCCAGCAGCCGGCCCTTGGCCGAGCAGTAACCCGCCAGGCGGGCCTGGACCGGCGTCTGCAGGGCCAGGTCTTGCGTCAGCTGCGTGTGCAGGAATTTGGCGGCTTCTTCGCCCTGGGCGCGGATGACGCCCCAGTCGGCGAGACGGACGGCACCCAGGGCCGAGGACGGCACGGGCGGCGGGGCGTGGTGGAGGTCTTCGATCATGGGGCCGATTATCATCAGCCCCCGCATTTCACGAAGGGCCCCGGGTCTTGTCACGCGCGAAGCACAACCCTCGCCGCGCCGCGAGGAAATCGAAGAAGCAATCGGGCCGGATCGGACGCTGGCTGCTGTCCGTGCTGGTCGCGCTGGCGGTGCTGGCCGCGGGCGCCGGCGGCGCCGTCTGGTGGTGGCTGCAGGCGCCGCTGGCGCTGGAGAAGGACAGCCTGGAGCTCTCGATCGAACCCGGCACGCCGCCGCAGCAGGTCGCGCAGGCCTGGGTCGGGGCGGGCGTGCAGACCGATCCGCGTTTCCTCTACGCGTGGTTCCGCTACTCGGGGCAGGCGCGCAAGATCCGCGCCGGCAGCTACGAGGTCCATGCCGGCATCACGCCGCGCGAGCTGCTGGACAAGATGGTCCGCGGCGACCAGGTGCTGGAGCAGCTCCGCCTGATCGAGGGCTGGAACTTCCGCCAGCTACGCGCCGCGATCGCGGCCGCGCCGGCGCTCAAGCAGACGACCGCCGGCATGACCGACGCCCAGATCATGGCGGCGCTGGGCGCGCCCGGCCAGGCGCCGGAGGGCCGCTTCTTCCCCGACACGTACGCGTACAGCCGCGGCGTGAGCGACCTGACGGTGCTCAAGCGCGCCCATGCGCTGATGCAGAAGCGTCTGGAGAGCGCCTGGTCCGGCCGCTCCGACGGCCTGCCGCTCAAGAGCGCGGACGAGGCGCTGATCCTGGCCTCCATCGTCGAGAAGGAAACCGGCGCCGCGGCGGACCGCGGGCTGGTGGCGGCGGTGTTCATCAACCGGCTCAAGGCCGGCATGCCGCTGCAGACCGATCCGACGGTCATCTACGGGCTGGGCACCGACTTCGACGGCAACCTGCGGCGCATCCACCTGCAGACGGACACCCCGTTCAACACCTACACCCGCGGCGGGCTGCCGCCGACGCCGATCGCGATGCCGGGCCTGGCGGCGCTGCAGGCGACGCTGCACCCGACCCCGTCCAAGGCGCTGTACTTCGTGTCGCGCGGCGACGGCACCAGCCAGTTCAGCGAGGACCTGGCCGCGCATAATCGCGCGGTCAACAAGTACCAGCGCGGCCGCTGAGCGTCCGCGCTGCGCTTTTTTCCGAGAGAGCATCCACGCGTGAGCGGCCGATTCATCACCTTCGAGGGCATCGACGGGGCGGGCAAGTCCACCCATGTCGAGTCCGTCGCCCAGCGCCTGCGCGAGCGCGGCGCGGACCTGGTCCAGACCCGCGAGCCGGGCGGCACGCCGCTGGCCGAGTCGCTGCGCGACCTGTTCCTGCACCAGGACATGGATGGGCTGACCGAGGCGCTGCTGGTGTTCGCCGCGCGCCGCGACCATGTGCAGCGCGTCATCGCGCCGGCGCTGGCCGCGGGCCGGACGGTGCTCTGCGACCGCTTCACCGACGCCAGCTTCGCCTACCAGGGCGGCGGCCGCGGCATGGACCTGCAGGTGCTGGGCACGCTGGCGCAGTGGGTGCAGCAAGGCCGGGAGCCGGACCTGACCTTCTGGTTCGACGTCGACCCCGCGATCGCGGCCGGCCGCCGCGCCCAGGCCCGCGACGCCGACCGGCTCGAGCAGCTGGACCTCGACTTCTTCACCCGCGTGCGCGAGGGCTACCAGCGCCGCGCCGAAGCGGCGC
>NZ_VOSR01000706.1:0-9803 GCF_007997345.1 Mitsuaria sp. TWR114 | reverse complement strand
CTACGCCGACGACCTGGCCGCCGTGATCGAGACGCTGGACCTGAAGAACGCGGTGCTGGTCGGCTTCTCCACCGGCGGCGGCGAGGTCGCCCGCTACATCGGCCGCCACGGCACGGCGCGCGTGGCCAAGGCCGTGCTGGTGTCGGCCGTGCCGCCGATCATGGTCAAGTCCGACAAGAATCCCAACGGCGTGCCCAAGGAGGTCTTCGACGGCATCCGCGCCGCGCAGCTGGCCAACCGCTCGCAGCTCTACAAGGACATCCCCAGCGGCCCGTTCTACGGCTTCAACCGCCCCGGCGCCAAGGTCTCGCAGGGCCTGATCGACAACTGGTGGTTCCAGGGCATGCAAGGCGGCCACAAGAACACCTATGACTCGATCAAGGCGTTCTCCGAGACCGACTTCACCGAGGACCTGAAGAAGTTCGACAAGCCCACGCTGGTCATCCATGGCGACGACGATCAGATCGTGCCGATCGACATCTCCGGCCGCGCGTCGGCCAAGCTGATCAAGGGCGCGAAGCTGATCGTCTACCCCGGCGCGCCGCATGGCCTGACCGACACGCACAAGGAGCGCGTCAACGCCGACCTGCTGGCCTTCATCCGCCAGTGATCCTCGACGCGGCGTGACCCGCCGCTGCCCTTCCCCCACCTTCGGGGGAAGGGCCACGCGGGATTTCGGCTGGCGTGACGTTTGGTACGCTCGGTGATCTTTCCGATGGACGGCGCCGCGAGGCGCGGCTCGTGGACCTCGCCGATGCCGATCCCCCTTCCCCCCTCCTTGTCGCTGCCCCGCGTTCACGTGCTCGAACTCCAGGCCAGCGACGAGGACCTGCTGCAGCGGTTCTATGAACGGAACCCCCTCTACTTCGAGCAGGTCAACGGCGCCCCACCCCGTCCGGACGAGGCCCGCGAGGAAATCCGCGACCTTCCCCCCGAAGGATGGAGCTTCAGCGCCAAGCGCTTGCTGGGTTATGCGGACGACCAGGGCGAACTGGTCGCCATGGCATCGCTGGTGTCCGACCTGATGGCGCCGCGGGTCTGGCTGGTGGGACTGTTCATCGTCGCCACCGAATTGCATGGCTCGCCGGCCGCGCGCGAGATCTACGCTGAACTCGAACGCTGGATGCGGCGCCGCGGCGCTGCTTGGGTGCGGCTGGGGGTGGTCGTCGGCAACGACGCGCGGAACGCTTCTGGGAGCGCCAGGGCTTTGCCGAGGTGCGCCGGCGCGATGGCATCAGCATGGGCCAGCGCGTCAACTCGCTGCGGGTGATGGTCAAGCCGCTGGATGGCGGCCGCATCGCGGACTACCTCGAGATGGTGCCGCGCGACCGCCCGGGCGAGGCCTGAGCCGCGCGCGCTGACCACCAATGAATCAGGGCCCCAGCGGGGCCCTGTGTCGTTGGCGGCGACGGGTGGGTCCCGTCGCGAGGTCGCTCACTCGCCGAGGTAGGCCGCGCGCACCTTCGGATCGTTCAGCAGCGCCTTGCCGTCGCCCTTCATCGTGATCGCGCCCGACTCCATCACGTAGCCGCGGGTGGCCAGTTCCAGCGCGCGGCTGGCGTTCTGCTCGACCAGCAGCACCGTCACGCCCTGCTGGTGGATGTCGTTCACGACCTCGAAGATCTTGTCGACCATGATCGGCGACAGGCCCATCGACGGCTCGTCCAGCAGCAGCAGCTTGGGGCGCGCCATCAGCGCGCGGCCCATCGCCAGCATCTGCTGCTCGCCGCCGGACATGGTGCCGGCAAGCTGCGCGCGGCGCTCCTTCAAGCGAGGGAACAGGCCGAAGACTTTCTCGATGTCGGCCTGGATCTCGTTGTCGTTGCGGATGAACGCGCCCATCTGCAGGTTCTCGGTGATGGTCATGCGCGTGAACGTGCCACGGCCTTCCGGCACCATCACCAGGCCCTGCTTGGCCAGGTTCCAGGCGCCCTGGCCCTTGATCGAGCGGCCCAGGAACTTGATGTCGCCCACGGCCACCGGCTGCAGCCCGGTGACCGCCTTGAGCGTCGTCGTCTTGCCTGCGCCGTTGGCGCCGATCAGCGAGACGAGCTCGCCCTCGCGCACGTCGAAGTCCACGCCCTTGACTGCCTGGATGCCGCCGTAGGCCACCTTGAGGCCCTCGACCTGGAGGAGGATGTTGTCTGCCATCTTTTCGATTTCCGTAGGTCGGGATCAGGGGGCCGCCTGGGCTTCTTGCGCCGCGTGGGCGCCGAGGTAGGCCTCGATCACCTTGGGGTTGCGCTGCACCTCCGCCGGCGTGCCGGAGGCGATGAGCTTGCCGTAGTCCAGCACCGACACGTGGTCGCACAGGCCCATCACCAGCTTCACGTCGTGCTCGATCAGCAGGATGGTGCGGCCGTCGTTGCGGATGCGGTCGATCAGCTCGCGCAGCACCACCTTCTCGGTCGCGTTCATGCCGGCGGCGGGCTCGTCCAGCGCGATCAGCTTGGGATCGGTCGCCAGCGCGCGCGCGATCTCCAGCCGGCGCTGGTCGCCGTAGGACAGCGTGCGGGCCTTGAAGTCGGCATGCCGCTCGATGCCGACATAGGCCAGCAGTTCGCGGGCGCGGGCGGTGATCTCGGCCTCTTCCTTCTTGAAGCCGGGCGTGCGGAACACGGCGCCCATCAGGCCCGAATGGGTGCGCACATGGCGGCCCACCATCACGTTCTCCAGCGCGGTCATCTCGGCGAACAGCCGGATGTTCTGGAAGGTGCGCGCGATGCCGGTCTTGGCCACCTGGTGCACAGCCTGCGGCTTGTAGGCCTGGCCGCCCAGCTCGAAGGTGCCGCCATCGGGCACGTACAGGCCGGTGATCACATTGAAGAAGGTCGTCTTGCCGGCGCCGTTGGGACCGATCAGGCCATAGACCTGGCCCTTCTTGATCTCGATGCCCACATCCGACAGCGCCTGCAGGCCGCCGAAGCGCTTGGACGCGCCGGCCACTTTCAGTACGGTTTCAGTCATTCTTTCTGGCTCCTGGCACGGATCAGGCGTTGATGGCGCTGCCGGCGTTCGCGGGCGGCTGCGCCCCGGGCGGCAGCGGCCGCGACTTGCCGTGCTCGGGCGACGGCCACAGGCCGCGCGGACGCATGAGCATGATCACGATCATCGCCAGCGCGATCAGCAGCTGGCGCAGGATGGCCGCGTCCAGGCGGCGTCGGTCATCTCCTGCAGCGGACCGGCGACGTAGCGCAGCACTTCCGGCAGCGCCGCCAGCAGCAGCGCGCCCAGGATCACGCCCGGGATGTGGCCGATGCCGCCCAGCACGACCATGGCCACGATCATCACCGACTCCTGCAGGCTGAACGACTCCGGCGAGACGAAGCCCTGGAAGGCGCCGAACATCGAGCCGGCCACGCCGCCGAAGGTCGCGCCCATGCCGAAGGCCAGCAGCTTCATGTTGCGGGTGTTGATGCCCATGGCCTTGGCGGCGATCTCGTCCTCGCGGATGGCCATCCAGGCGCGGCCGATGCGGGAGTTCTCGAGCCGGTAGCAGATCACCACCGACGCGATCACCAGCGCCAGGAACAGGTAGTAGTACATCGACACCGAGTTGACCTCGATCCCGAAGAAGGTGTGGTTCTGGCTGAACTCGAAGCCCAGGAAGTGGACGCCGTCGATCTGGCCGATGCCGCGCGGGCCGTTGGTGATGTTCAGCGGGTATTCCATGTTGTTCAGGAACACGCGGATGATCTCGCCGAAGCCCAGCGTCACGATGGCCAGGTAGTCGCCGCGCAGCTTCAGCGTCGGCGCGCCCAGCAGCACGCCGAACAGCCCCGCCAGCAGCGCCGCCAGCGCGATGGCCAGCAGCAGCGGCAGGTGCAGCCCGTTGGGGAAGGCGGCGGCGATGTGCTCGAAGTTCTCCGCCAGGTGCGGGCTGTTGAGCAGCGCGAAGAGATATGCGCCCACCGCGTAGAACGCGACGTAGCCCAGGTCCAGCAGGCCGGCGTAGCCGACGACGATGTTCAGGCCCAGCGCCAGCAGCACGTACAGCAGCGCCAGGTCGATGATGCGCACCGGGCCGTTGCCGAAGGACTGCGCGAACAGCGGCAGCACCAGCAGCAGCACGCCGGCGACCAGGAAGGTGATCAGCTTGGATTTGTTGTGCATGTGAGGCTCCTCAGGCGCGATCGGCGACGCGTTCGCCCAGCAGGCCCGACGGACGCAGCGTCAGCACCAGGATCAGCGCGATGAAGGCGAAGATGTCGGCGTAATGGCTGCCCAGCACGCCGCCGGTCAGGTCGCCGAGGTAACCGGCGCCGATGGCCTCGATCAGGCCCAGCAGCACGCCGCCGACCATCGCGCCGGCGAGGTTGCCGATGCCGCCCAGCACCGCGGCGGTGAAGGCCTTCAGGCCGGGCATGAAGCCCATCGAGTGCTGCACGGTGCCGTAGTTGGCGGCCCACATCAGGCCGGCCACCGCGGCCAGCGCGGCGCCGATGATGAAGGTCAGCGAGATGACCGCGTCAGGCTTGACGCCCATCAGCGCGGCCACGCGCGGGTTCTCGGCGGTGGCGCGCATCGCGCGTCCCATCTTGGTGTGGTTCACCAGGAACAGCAGGCCGCCCAGGATCACGACCGTGGTGACCAGGATCAGCACCTGCGTCACCGTGATCACCGCGCCGCCGATCTGGATCGGGTCGGTGGGCAGCAGCTGCGGGAAGGGCTTGGGGTTCGGCTTCCAGATGATCATGGCCAGCGTCTGCAGCAGCAGCGACATGCCCATGGCGGTGATCAGCGGCGCGAGTCTGGGGGCGTTGCGCAGCGGCCGGTAGGCGATCTTCTCGATCGCGAAGTTGAGCAGCGTGCAGACGACGATCGCGCAAGCCAGCGCGATGATCATCAGCAGCCAGCCCGGCAGGCCCAGGCCAGCCAGCGCCGTGACGACGGTCCAGCTCACCAGGGCGCCTGCCATCAGCACCTCGCCGTGCGCGAAGTTGATGAGGTTGATGATCCCGTAAACCATCGTGTAGCCCAGTGCGACGAGGGCATACATGCTCCCGAGCACCAGCCCGTTGATGATCTGCTGAAAAAGTATCTCCATAAGGCCCCAGCATGTTGTTGGACACGGCTCGCGCCGCGTGACGGCGCTTGCGGGTGCAACCCGCGTGCCAATCCGTCCGTTTCAAGGGTATTCACCGACGCGGGCGCCACCATGCGCACCCGCCGGGCATGTCTCCCCAGTCTCGGCGACGCAACGAAGTGCGGAAATCCGCACAAACCGCCTAGCCAGCCGGGCGAATCCTCGCCAGTCGCAAAAAAGCCGGTGCGCCGGGTGCAAGGCGCGCGCCAACTTGGGCACACTGGACGACGATTTTTCGTCTCCCATGGAACCGGTCGTCACTTCCTCCTTCGTCACCTCCTCCGCCCGCCAGCGGCTGGCGTACTTCCTGGGCCGGCCGACCTTCTACCTCTACCTGACCGGCGTGCTGATGCTGCTGGGGCTGCTGCTGGGCCACCGCCTCAGCGAGCGCGCCAGCCTCGACCAGCTCAGCGCCCTGGCCACCGAGCGGCTGGAGCTCTACGCGTCCAACCTGCAGACCGAGCTGGGCCGCCATGCCTACCTGCCCAGCCTGCTGGCCATCGACGGCGACGTCACCCGGCTGGTCGAGCATCCCGACGACGAGGCCCTGCGCAAGTCGGCCAGCCTGGCGCTGGCGCGGGTCAACGTGCGCGCGGGCACGACGCAGATCTTCGTCGCCGATCCCGAGGGCCGCGTGCTCGCCTCCAGCGAGCCGCTGACCCCGCCGCTGCGCCTGCAGCAGGCCATCGAGCAGGACCGCCACCACTTCTTCGCCTCCGACGCCGGCCAGGCGGGGCTGAGCGGCTCGACCAATTTCTTCCTGCTGCATCCGCTGCGCCGCCACCAGCAGCTGCAGGGCGTGATCGTCGTCAAGCTCAACCTGGCGCCGCTGGAATCGACCTGGGTCGACCTGGGCCTGCGCTCGCAGGGGGAGCGCATCCTGGTCTCCGACGACCAGGGCGTGGTGATCATGAGCTCGGTGGAGGAATGGCGCTACGCGGTGCTCAACCGCGCCGACGCGTCCGAGCGCGACCGGCTGCAGGCCAGCGCGCGTTATCCGCGCGTTGGTCCGGACCTGGGCCTGCCCGGCGCGCTGGAGGCCTACAACAGCCTGCTGGTGCGCGCGCCGGCGCCGGCCAGCACGACGCTGCTGGCGCAGGAGCGCCAGCTGTTGCCGCTGGGCCTGCGGCTGCTGGCGCTGTCCGACCTGTCCGAGGTGCGGCGCCAGGCGCGGCTGGCGCCTGGAGCGGCGCGGCCTTCGGCGCGGCGATCGGGATGCTGCTGCTGTACCTCGCGTCGCGCCGGCGCGCGCTGCGACAACTCTTCCAGGCCAAGACCGAATTGCAGAACGCGCATGCGCAGCTGGAAAGAATCGTCGACGAACGCACGGCGGAACTCCGCCAGATCAACGAGGAGCTGCTCGATCAGATCGCCCAGCGCAGACAGGCCGAGGGCGAGCTGCTGCAGACCAGCAAACTCGCGGTGCTGGGGCAGATGTCGGCCGGTTTGTCGCATGAGGTCAACCAGCCGCTGACGGCCTTGCGCGCGCTGGCACGGAATTCGCAACGGCTGCTGGAGGCCGGCCGCCTGCAAGCGGTCGCGGACAATCTGCAGACGATGGACGACATGGTCGAGCGCATGGGACAAATCACCCGCCAGCTCAAGAGCTTCGCCCGCAAGGCGGAGCCGGCGCGCACGGCCGTGTCGCTGCTGGCCTGCGTGAACAACGCGCGGCTGCTGCTGGAACACCGCACCCGCGCGCTGGACCTGGCGGTGGAGGTCGACGTGCCGCCGGGGCTGCGCGTCAGCGCCGAGTCCAACCGGCTCGAGCAGGTGCTGGTGAACCTGCTGGGCAACGGCATCGACGCGATCGCGTCGGAGCCGCCGCCCGACGGCCCCGAGGACCCGCGCCGGCTGCGCGTGGCGGCGGTGCCGGCGGACGAAGGCCGGCGCGTGCTCGTGCAGGTGCAGGACAGCGGGCCGGGCTTGAGCGAGGCGCTGCTGCCGCGGCTGTTCGAGCCGTTCTTCACCACCAAGCCCGCCGGCGAAGGCCTGGGGCTGGGACTGGTGATCTCGTCCAAGATCGTCCACGAGTTCGGCGGCGCGCTGCGGGCGCACCGGCTGGACCAGGGCATGATTTTCGAATTCGACCTGGAGGTCGACACCTGGCAGGCCGAGGAGGGTCAGTATGTTTGAGGGCTACAAGGTCGTGTTCGTCGAGGACGACCTGCCGGTGCGGGTCAGCCTGACCCAGACGCTGGAGCTCGAGGGGCTGAGCGTCGTGCCCTGCCGCTCGGCCGAGGAGGCGCTGCCGCACGTGCAGCCCGGCGCGCAGGTGATCGTGATCACCGACGTGCGGCTGCCCGGCATGGATGGCCGCGCGCTGCTGGCGCACGTCCAGGCGACCGATCCCCAGATCCCGGTGATCCTGATCACCGCGCACGGCGACGTGAACATGGCCGTGCAGGCGATGCGCAACGGCGCGTACGACTTCATCGAGAAGCCCTTCGCGCCGGAGCGGCTGCTGGACACCGCGCGCCGCGCACTGGACCTGCGCATGCTGCGCCACTCCGCGGACGAACTGCGCGCGCAGCTCTCGGCCGCCAGCGGCATCGAGGCGGCGCTGCTGGGCAAGTCCCCGGCGATGCAACAGCTGCGGCGCCAGGTGCTGAACCTGGCCTCCACATCGGCCGACGTGATGATCCTGGGCGAGACCGGCACCGGCAAGGAACTGGTCGCGCGCTGCCTGCACGACCAGAGCCCGCGCCGCGACCGGCACTTCGTCGCCATCAACTGCGGCGGCCTGCCCGAGGCGCTGTTCGAGAGCGAGCTCTTCGGCCACGAGTCGGGCGCGTTCACCTCGGCGGGCAAGCGCCGCATCGGCAAGATCGAGCATGCCAACGGCGGCACCCTGCTGCTCGACGAGATCGAGACCATGCCGGTGCCGCTGCAGATCAAGCTGCTGCGCGTGCTGCAGGAGCGCCGCGTCGAGCGGCTGGGCTCCAACGAGGAACAGGTCATCAACGTGCGCTTCATCGCCGCGAGCAAGGCCGACCTCAAGGAAATGGGCGAGCGCGGGCAGTTCCGCAGCGACCTCTACTACCGGCTCAACATCGCCACGCTGGTGCTGCCGCCGCTGCGCGAGCGCCGCGAGGACATCCCGCTGCTGTTCGAGCACTTCGTCGCGCAGGCCTGCAAGCGCTATGAGCGCGAGGCGCCCGAGCTCACGCCGGACAAGCTGCGCGAGCTGATGGCCCACGACTGGCCCGGCAACGTGCGGGAGATCCGCAACGCGGCCGACCGCTTCGTGCTCGCGCTGGACGACCTGGACTCCACCGCCGCGATCCAGGCGGTGCCCAACCTGGCGCTGGCGCGCCAGATGGAGATGGTCGAGAAGGCGCTGATCGAGCAGGCGCTGCGCCGCTCCGGCGGCAAGGTGCCGGCGGCGATGGAATTGCTGGGAACGCCGCGCAAGACGCTGTACGACAAGCTGCACCGGCACGGGATCCAGCTCGACGATTTCCGTTGACACGTCGAACGAGGGGGAACCCCCTCACCCTAACCCTCTCCCCCTCTGGGGGCGAGGGGATGAATGTGCCCCTTGTGCGTGCGAGAGGACGGGGGGAGTTTCACCCTCTCCCGCTTGCTGCGGGAGAGGGAGGGGTGAGGGTCTTCTCACTCCCCACGGCGCTCGGTGCTTGTTGAAGCGCTCCCTTCCTGCCATCTCTCTGCGCCAGCATGGGGGAGAGATTTTCCCGGCAGGCCGCGAAAACCCCTCCCCCATACCCCGACACGTCACCGTCCTGCGACGGCCCCGCACCGAGGCCTTCCCAGACGGCGTCGCGCCAGGTTCAGGCAGCCTGACGCACGCCCTGCTGCGCCTCGTCCAGCACCGCCTTGAGCTGCTGGATGGTGGCGGGCTTGACCAGGTAGGCGCTGGCGCCGCGCCGGATCGCCTCGGCGGCATCGCCTGGATCCGAGGTACCGGTGAGCATGACGATCGTCATCGGACCACCGCTGAGCGCCTCGCTGACGAAGTCCATGCCCTGCCCGTCCGGCAGTGCCCGGTCCAGGATCAACGCGTCCGGCCGCCGCGCGGCAATGCGGGCGCGCGCCTCGGCCAGGGTCGCGGCGGTGGCGGCGGTGTAGCCCTCCAGCTCCAGAAGGATGGCCAGCGTCTCGCTGGATTCGAGGCTGTCGTCGACGATGACGGCGTACGGTTGCATGGCAAACCCTGCGGTAAGAGGTCCATGGAGAAGATCCCGTACATGCGCACCAGCGGCGCCCAACGGGCAGGCATGGCCCTCTGATGGCAATTCCCGTGCCCTCGCCGTCCTAGGCGCGACGAGGAACGAACGACGCTTCAGGCTGCCACCGGAATGGGGGGACGGCGATTCCACCCCGGGTCGGGACGGATCTTTGCCCTGCGCCTTTCTGACCATAATCCGCGCCTTGGCGATCGGGGCCGGCCCTTGCGCCGCCCCGCCGTCCGCGCGCCCGACCGCCCGCCGAGTTCCATGACGACGATCGACGCCTCCATTTCCCCCGAGTTGCTGCCCCGCCTGCGCCGCTGCACCGCCCCCCTGCACGACGAGATCGAGGCGCTGCTCCGGCTCGAGGCGCCGATGCCGCTCGCACGCTACGGTCGGATCCTGCGCGGCTTCCATGAATTCCTTCAGCTCTGGGAACAGCGCGTGCGCCACGCGCTGCCCGAGCCGCTGCGGCCGTGGTTCGACGCGCGCCGGCGCGCCCCGTTCGCCGCGCACGACCTGGCCGC
>NZ_VOSR01000705.1:0-609 GCF_007997345.1 Mitsuaria sp. TWR114 | reverse complement strand
GCCCAGCGTGTTCAGCGCCGCCAGCAGCCGCGGCTCGTGCAGCCAGGCGGCCCGCGCGTACCAGTAGGCGCGGTCGAGCTGGGCCTGCGCCATCAGCTCCGCGGCGCGGTTGTTGAAGTACATCGCGACGATGGTGCGCTCCTCCAGCGGCATGGCGCGCTGGCGCGCGATCTGCGCGCCGGGCAGGAAGTCCACCACCAGCGAGGGCTCGTCGTTGCCGATCACGCGGAAGTCCGACTTGCGCCGGCCCAGCGCGATGTTGACGTGGCCCGAGACGACCTGCAGGTCGCCGACGCGGCTCCACTGCTCCTCGTCGTAGATCTGCCGGAACATGATGGGCATGCCGGCCTCGCGGGCGAAGACCGCCGTCATCATCGCCAGCGACAGGCAGTTGCCGGCCTTGGCGTCGAAGGCTTCGGCGGCGGTGCGCGTCGTCTCGGCGTCGTACTCGAGCTGCAGCTCGCCGCGGGTGTAGAGCGCATCCAGCAACATGTGGCGCATGTCGCGGGTCTCCGTCATCAGCGTGCCGCTGCCGGCGTTGGGCAACCGGGCGCGCAGGAACTCGCGCATCTTGGGCGACATCGCCATCACCTGCGCCGGATCGATCAC
>NZ_VOSR01000704.1:0-6957 GCF_007997345.1 Mitsuaria sp. TWR114 | reverse complement strand
CGCGGGTCGAAGTAGTCGTAGTGCGGCTGGTATTCGGCGCCGACGCGATAACGCAGCACCTGCAGGCCCTCGCCGTTGCGCAGCGGCCAGTTCAGCAGCGTCGCGATGCGGCGCTCGATGCGGGCGACGACCTCGTTCTCGCCGCGCTCGAAGAACATGCCCTCGCTGGTGCGCGCCGAGTTCACTTCGCTGCCCTCGCGCTGCGCCGCCACCGTCTCCGAGCGCGCCAGCCGGGCACCCGCCGAGGCGACCATCGCGTCGCATTCCTGGGCGCTCAGCAGGTTGCCGAACACGATCACCCGTGGCCGCTGCAGCGCCATCAGGATCTCGACGCGGTGGCCGTCGGGCAGCAGCACGCTGCGCTGGTCGGTCAGGTCCGGTTCGGGCAGCGAGCCCGGCTCGATCGCCGGCTCGGGCAGCTCCGGCAGCGTCAGCGGCGGCTCGAAGGGGCGGTGCTCGGCCAGCGCCTGCTGCGCCATGTCGGGCTGCCAGCCGCTGGTCAGCATGGCCTGGTACAGCGCCTCGCGTGTGATGCCGTTGCGCAACTGCGCGGCCACCCAGTCGCGCAGTTCGGGCGTGAGGTATTGCGAATTGCTCATGGCCGCAACGGTATCAAACTGATCGGTGTCTGCCTGTATCCCGGTGTGCCAGCTCAGTCGGCGACGCGGCGGCGGAACACCAGCCGGTCCGGCTCGCTGGCCTCGGGCGCGTAGGCGTAGCCGTCGACCGCGAAATCCTGCAGCCCCGCCGGCGTGCCGATCCGGTGCTGGATCGCATACCGGGCCATCAGGCCGCGCGCGCGCTTGGCGAAGAAGCTGATGATCTTGTAGCGGCCGCCTTTCCAGTCCTCGAACTGGCACTCGATGACCCGCGGCTTCAGCACCTTGCGGGCGGCGGCCTTGAAGTACTCCTGCGAGGCCAGGTTCACGATCACCGGCGCCGACAGCTGCGCGCACTGCGCGTTCAGGTGTTCGGCGATGGTGTCGCCCCAGAAGGCATAGAGGTTGCCGCCGCGCTCGTTCTTCAGCGCGGTGCCCATCTCGAGCCGGTAGGGCTGCAGCCGGTCCAGCGGCCGCAGCACGCCGTAGAGCCCCGAGAGGATCGCCAGGTGGCGCTGCGCCCACTGCAGATCGTCGACCGACAGCGTCGCGGCCTGCAGGCCGTCGTAGACGTCGCCATTGAAGGCGAGCACGGCGGGCTTGCTGTTCCTGTCGGTGAAGCGCGTCGACCACGCGTGGTAGCGGGCCACGTTCAAGGTCGCGAGCGCCTCGGAGATGTCCATCAGGCCGCCGATGTCAGCCGCCGTCTTGGTCTTGAGGACCCCGATCAGCTCGGCCGCCTGGGACACGAAGTGGGGACGACCCGCCAACGCGGCCAGCGCCTCGGGCGTGGGGGTGTCGTAGTCCAGGGACTTCGCGGGGGAGATCACATACAGCATGGGGGCGGATTGTCGCGCGTCCGGGGCGCAAGACCTGTCACCAGGCCGCCGGATGAACGAAGGCCGCCCTGGGGCGGCCTTCATCGGTGGTTCGCGACGCCTTGCGACGTCCCGCGACGCTCAGCGGGCGAGCAAGGCGTTGATCGCGGTCACGTCCTCGGGGCGCAGTTGGCCGGACGCCTGGCGCAGCTTGAGGCTATTCACCAGCACGTCATAACGGGCCTTGGCCAGGTCGCGCTGCGTCGTGTAGAGCTGGGTCTGGGCGTTCAGCACGTCCAGGTTGACCCGCACGCCGACCTTGTAGCCCAGCTGGGTCGCCTCCAGCGCCAGCTTCGACGAAGCCTCGGCCGCCTCGTAGGCCTTCACCTGCGCCTGCAGCGACTGCACGCCGAAGAACGCGCGCTTGGTGCCTTCCTCGACGCTGCGGCGGGCGAAATCCAGGTCGTTGCGGGACTTCTCCTCCAGCGCGACCGTCTCCTTGATGCGGTTGGTGATCGCGCCACCGCTGTAGATCGGCATGTTCAGCGCGACGCCGACCGACGCGTTCTTGAGGTTGCCGGTGTACTGCACGCCCTCGCCGGTGGAGCGCTGCACGCCGAGCTGCGCGGTCAGGTCGACCGTGGGCAGGCGCGCGCCCTTGGCGCGCTCGATCTCGTAGCGGGCGATGTCCAGGCCCAGTTGGGCCTTGCGGATCGCCGGATGACCGCCTTCGGCCTGGCTGACCCACGGATCGACCGTCGACGGCGCCACCGGCGGCAGCACCACCGGCACGGCCAGCGGCCGCGGCTCGACGCCGACACGCCCCACCAGTTGGTCCAGCGTGACGCGCTTGACGCGCAGGTCGTTGTCGGCAGCCAGTTCCTGGGCGGTCGCCAGGTCGTAGCGGGCCTGCGCCTCGCGGGTGTCGGTGATGGTCGCGGTGCCGACCTCGAAGTTGCGCTTGGCCGAGGCCAGCTGCTCCGCGATCGCGGCCTTGTTGGCGCTCGAGGTCGAGAGCGTGTCCTTGGCCGCCAGCACGTCGAAATACGCCTGCGCGACGCGGACGATCAGGTCCTGCTCCGCCGTGGCGAGATCCGACTCGGCCACGTCGACGCCCAGTCGGGCCTGGTCGATCGAGCCCTGGTTGGGACGGTTGAAGACGGCGTACTTGGCGTTCAGGCCGGCATTGGTGACGGTGTTGCCGAAGCGGTCGCGCTGCACGCCGCTGCCGGGCGGGTCGAATTCCGAGCGCGTCGAGCTGACGCCCACGCCGACCGAGGGACGCGCCAGCGCCAGCGCCTGGCCGTAGCGGTATTGCGCCGATTCCGCCGTCGCCCGCGCCGCCAGGTAGGTGGCGTCGTAGGCGCGGGCCGCGTCGTACAGCTCTTGCAGGCTCTGCGCCTGGGCCGCCCCGGCCATCAGCGCGAGCGCCGCGGCCAGGAGCGAGACCCGCGGCAGGCGGGAGATCGGAGACGTACGGCGTTCAGCGGCCATGAGGCTTCCTCGTGTCGATGTGATGTTCTTCGGAGCGATCCAACTGCGGACCGGCCGCGGACGTGCCGCGGCCGGTATCCAGGTCCAGGGCACCCGCCGGTCGATCGCCGCCGACCCGGCTCCGGTGCCGGGCGAGGTTATAGATCACCTCGCCCCCCTGTCTCGAAAGAAATGCGACGACTTGCAGTCTTCGCACCCCGTGACGGCAATAACGCGCGATGGGCTGCCAGCGCCCCGCCCGCCGCGCGCCTTCCGCTCAGAACGTGAAATGCGATCCGGTGTCGAAACCGTCCAGGCGCTGGACGACGGTCTCGAACAGGTTCTTCGTCGTGAACTCGCGCTCGCCGGTGCGCGTGATGATGCGCGCGCTCATCGCGGGCTCGTCGCCGACGATCACGCCCATGCGGCCGCCGATCTTGAGCTGGTCCAGCAGCGCCTGCGGCGCCTGGGGCACCGAGCCGGACAGCAGGATCACGTCGAACGGCGCCTCGCCGGGCAGGCCCTTGACGCCGTCGCCCTCGACCACCGTCACGTTCAGCACGCCATTGCGGCGCAGCGCGTCGCGGGCGGCGCCGGCCAGCGCGGCGTCCTTCTCGACGCTGAAGACCTGCTGCGCCTTGTGGCCCAGCAGCGCGGCCATGTAGCCGCTGCCGGTGCCGATCTCGAGCACCTTCTCGTGGCGCTCGATCTGCAGCTCCTGCATCCAGCGGGCCTCGACCCGCGGGGGCAGCATCTTCTGGCCATTGGCCAGCGGCAGCTCGACGTCGGTGAAGGCCACGTTGCGGTAGGCGGCGGGCACGAAGTCCTCGCGCTTGACCACGGCCAGCAGGGCCAGCACCGAGGGATCCAGCACATCCCACGGGCGGATCTGCTGTTCGATCATGTTGAAGCGGGCTTGTTCGAAGTTCATGTTCAGTCCTCTGGCGGCCCCCTTGGCGCGCCGAATGCGGGCGGTATTCTAGGCGGGCGACCGGGGTGGGGCCGGATGGCGCGGGCGGTTGAGGAGTCCCTCGAACATCAGCTCGAGCTGCAGCGACAGCACCTGCTCCGGCGTGCACTTGTGGTCGTGGGTCACGCCGGCCGCGCCGATCGAGTGCTCATGCAGCACCAGGTGCAGCATCGGCCCGATCAGCACCATCACCGCCGCGTCCGGATCGACCTCCCGGAACTCGCCCGAGGCGACGCCGCGGCGCACCACCTCGGCCAGCAGCTCGCAACAGGGATCGATGACCTCGTCGTTGTAGAACGCGGCCAGCTCCGGGAAGTTGCGGGCCTCGCTCATCATGATCTTGTGGATGCCGCCGGCCGGCGTCCGGCCCAGGCGCTCCCACCAGGTCCACAGCATCCAGGTCAGCAGCTCCGCCATCGAGCCCTGGTGCTTGGCGAGCTCGGAAATCCCCTCCGCGATCTTGCTGCCGAGGGCCTCGCGCACCACCGCCTTGAAGAGCTCCTCCTTGGAGGGGAAGTAGAGGTAGAGCGTGCCCTTGGAAACCCCCGCCTTGGCGGCCACTTCCTCCGAACGGGTGGCGGCGAAGCCCTTCTCGACGAACAGCGACAGCGCGGCTTCGAGCAACTCCTGCGGGCGCGCCTCCTTGCGCCGCTGTCGGGCGGAGGACGGCGCGGGGCTGTCGGTCTTGGCGGAAGCGCGAGGCATGGGGGGATGGAGGACTGCTAACTGACTAACCGGTCAGTAATGTAGCGGCGCGCTTTCAGCCCGGTCAAGCCGGCAGTACCCGCCGCGCGGGGCGTCCCCTGGCCAGGCGACGCCCCGCATGACGACGTGGCGGCACCGTCACGCGCCCCTCACGCCGGAGCGCCCACATCGATGCTGCGCTGCGGCAAACCCTTCCCGAGCCAGGGCTATGATCCGCGCCGACCGCCTCCGGACCCGAGCGAGGCGGCATTCTGGAGTCGTAGTTTGGACACTGTGCTGCTGATCAAGGCCGCGATCATGGGGATCGTGGAGGGCCTGACCGAATTCCTGCCGATCTCGTCGACCGGCCACCTGATCCTCACGGGCGCGCTGCTGGGCGGCTTCGAGGATGCGCGGGGCAAGGTCTTCGACATCGCGATCCAGACCGGCGCGATCCTGGCCGTGATCATCGTCTACTGGCAGCGCCTGCGCGACACGGCCGCCGGACTGGGCAGCGCGCCGCGCGCGCCGCTTCGTCCTCAACGTCGCGATCGGCTTCCTGCCGGCGGTGGTCCTGGGCCTGCTGTTCGGCAAGGCGATCAAGGAACACCTGTTCACCCCGGTCGTCGTGGCCAGCACCTTCATCATCGGCGGCGTGATCATCCTGTGGGCGGAACGCCGCCAGCAAAGCGCCGTGCGCATCCACGAGGTCGACGACATGAGCCCGCTGGACGCGCTCAAGGTCGGCCTGGTGCAGTGCCTGGCGATGGTGCCGGGCACCAGCCGCTCGGGCGCGACCATCATCGGCGGCATGCTGCTGGGCCTGTCGCGCAAGGCGGCGACCGATTTCAGCTTCTTCCTGGCGATCCCGACGCTGATCGGCGCTGGCCTGTACAGCCTCTACAAGGAGCGCTCGGTGCTGTCGACCGGCGACATCCCGCTGTTCGCGGTCGGCCTGTTCTTCTCCTTCGTCAGCGCCTGGATCTGCGTGCGCTGGCTGCTGCGCTACATCGCCAGCCACAGCTTCGTGCCCTTCGCCTGGTACCGGATCGCCTTCGGCATCGTGGTGCTGGTCACCGCCTACACCGGCCTGATCGTCTGGGCCGAGTGAGCGCCGCCCGGCCCGGCACGCCGCGAAGCTGACGCCCCGATGACGCGTTCCCCCGGATGGGGAACGCGTCCACCCCTGCGGGGGGATGGCCGAACGCCTAAAATGCCGGCCTTATGACCATCACGATCAAGACCGGCGCCGACATCGACGCCATGCGCATCGCCGGCCGTCTGGCGTCCGAGGTGCTGGACATGCTGACCCCGCACGTCAAGCCGGGCGTCACCACCGACCACCTCGACAAGCTGGCCCACGACTACATCGTGAATGTCCAGCAAGGCATCCCCGCCCCGCTGAACTACCAGCCGCCGGGCTACACGCCGTACCCGAAGTCGATCTGCACCTCGATCAACCACCAGGTCTGCCACGGCATTCCCAACGACCGCCCGCTGAAGAACGGCGACATCGTGAACATCGACGTCACCGTCATCAAGGACGGCTGGCACGGCGACACCAGCCGCATGTTCGTCGTCGGCGAGGGCTCGATCGCGGCCAAGCGGCTGTGCTCCTTCACCTACGACGCGATGTGGAAGGGCATCCAGAAGGTCAAGCCGGGCGCGCGCCTGGGCGACATCGGCCATGCGATCCAGACCTTCGCCGAGAATGCCGGCTTCAGCGTCGTGCGCGAGTTCTGCGGCCATGGCATCGGCCAGAAGTTCCACGAGGAGCCCCAGGTGCTGCACTACGGCCGCCCGGGCACGCTCGAGGAACTGGTGCCGGGCATGGTCTTCACCATCGAGCCGATGATCAATGCCGGCCGGCGCGAGATCCGCGAGATGGGCGACGGCTGGACCATCGTCACCAAGGACCGCTCGCTGTCGGCGCAGTGGGAGCACACGGTGCTGGTCACCGAGACCGGCTTCGAGATCCTGACGCAGTCGGCCGGCACGCCGCCGCCGCCGGCCTTCGTCGCGCCGCAGGCCGTCCCGGCCTGATCGCGGCGGACCGCGCATGAACGCCAGGACGCCGGGCGAGGCCGGCGCATCGCCGGCCGCGGCGCCCTCCGACGCCGCCCCGCTGACCGTCGCCGACCTGCGCCAGCGCTTCAAGGCCGGCAAGCAGCAGCAGCTGGAGGACTTCGCGGCCGCCAAGGCCAGCGTCGCCGCCGCCACGCGGCTGATGCGCCTGCTGGCCCGGCATGTCGACGGCACGCTGCAGGCGCTCTGGACGCATTCCGGCATCGCCGCCGCGGCGCCGGAGGCCGCGCTGGTCGCCGTCGGCGGCTACGGCCGCGGCGAGCTGTTCCCGCATTCGGACGTCGACGTGCTGGTGCTGCTGCCCGATGCGCTGCCCGGCGGCCTGACG
>NZ_VOSR01000703.1:0-2484 GCF_007997345.1 Mitsuaria sp. TWR114 | reverse complement strand
CCTCGCCGGCCAGCAGCTCGTAGAACCAGTGATAGGCCGCCACCGCCGCCGGCACGCCCCGCGCGTCCAGCGCCTGGAACAGGTGGCGCGCCAGCCGCTGGCCCGCCTGGCCATTGCCCAGGATGCCGTGCGTCAGCGGCGTCTGGCCATTGATCACCGTCGCGTAAAGCGGGCGCGACAGGCTGGGCAACTCGCAGCGCAGCGAGCACCACTGCGCGCGGCCGGCTTCGTTGAGCGCCTGCAGATAGCCCATGTAGTCGCGCGCCGTGTCGGCGCGAAGGCCGTCGGCCAGCAGCACGACGAGCCGCCGAGCGGCGGCAGGCGCCTGCTCCTGAACCTGGCCCGCTTCGCTCATCGCGCCGCTCCCAGCACCTCGCGCTGCCACGCGCGCGGCAGCTTCTTCACTTCCTCGGTCCACACGGCCGGCTTGAGCGCGCGCGCCTTCGCGTACTGGGCCTCCGGCACCAGCAGCGCCTTCAGATCCGGCGGCAGCTTCAGATGCGCGACGCGGATCGGCCGCGCATGGCCGCGCGCCAGGTTCATCTGGCCAGCGTCGCTGAAGATGTACTCGCGCGCCAGCATCGCCGCGTTGGGATGCGGCGCCCAGCGGTTGATGATCGTCGTGTAGCCGCTGGTCACCGAGCCGTCCGAGGGGATCAGCACCTCGTAGTCCGCCGCGTTGGGCAGCCTGGCGCGGTAGGACAGCGCGTTGAAGTCCCACAGCAGGAAGACATCGGCCTCCGCCCGCTCCATCAGCGCCGGCGTGGCGTTGGTGCCGATCAGGCGCCGCTCCTTCGCCAGTTGCGCGAAGGCGGCCAGCGCCGGCTGCAGGCGGGTCTCGTCCCCGCCCAGCGCCAGCGCCGCCGCCAGCACCGCCGCGTTGGACTGCGCCGCGCGGCCGACCTCGCCGATCATCACGCGCGCCTTCGACGCGAACAGCGCCTGCCAGCTGCGCGGCACGTCCTTGACCCGCCGGCGGTTCACCGCGAACGCGATCGTGCCGGTGTAGGCCAGCGCCCAATGGCCTTCGGGATCCTTGGCCCAGTCCGGCACCTGCGCCCAGGTCGTCGGCTGGTAGGCCTGCGTGATGCCGCGCGCCTTCGCGATCGCGCCGAACTCGAAGCCCACGTCGCCCAGATCGGCGCTCGCATTGCCCTTCTCGGCCTCGATCTTGGCGATCTCCTCGGCGCTGCTCATGTCGGTGTCGACGTGGGCGATCGCGTAAAGCCGCTGCAGGTCCGCCCACGTGGCGCGCCAGTTGGCCCAGTCGTCGGGCATGCCCAGGCTGTGCACGCGGCCCTCCTTGCGCGCCGCGGTCATCAGCGCATCCAGCGCCGGCGTCGCCGGCATGCCGCCCTGGGCCAGGGCGTTCAGGGCAAAAGGCCCGCACAGGGCGGGCAGGGTCCGGAGCAGGGCGCGTCGGGACAGGGTCATGCGGTCTTCTCCTTGGCGTGGCGACGCAGGTCCGACAGCAGCAGGTCCTTCGTCACCTTGGCCTTTCCATTCACGTCGCACAGCGCGAGGCGAAGTCGCAGATCATCCTCTCCTTCGGTGACAGGCTCGATGTCCACGATGCCGAAGTTCACTTCCGCCATCACCGCCGAGCGGCGGTTGCGGTTGGGCGTGGGAATGTCCCAGACCTCGGTCAGGCCGCTCGAGGTCGCGTCCCATAGCGGGTAGCCGCCTTCGACCTCGACGCTGGACAGCTCCGCGTAATGCATGTCGCCGCTGAGGAACACCACGCCCTGGGCGCCGGTCGTGCGGATCAGCTCGATGAGACGCGCCCGCTCGCGTGGGAAGTTGGCCCAGCATTCCCAGCCGCTGCCCTCGGCCGCGAACTGCACGCTGGACCCGATCAGCCGCACGTCCGCCGGCACGCGCAGCTGCGCTTGCAGCCATTGCCATTGCGCCTCCCCGAGGATGGTCGCCTCCGGCCGCGGATCGGGCACGTACCACCCCGTCATCGGCTGGCCGCTGAGCTTGGCCCGCAACACCATCGCGGCGTAGCTCGATTTCAGCGCTGGATCCGCCGTCAGCATCGTGCGGTTGAAGCGCAGGTCCGGCAGGATCACCTGGATGCGGCGGCCGAAGGCCTCGAACACCTGGCTCGTGTAGACGCCGTCCGCGCGGCGGCGCGGCGAGTCCGCCGGCTCGCCCCAGGCATCGCAGAACAGCTGCTGCGACAGCTGCTTGAGCGGGTAATCCGCGCCCTCGTCGTCATCGCCGAAGTCGTGGTCGTCCCAGATCGCCAGATGCGGCGTCGCGCGGCGGAAGGCCTGCAGCGGCTCCACCGCCATGAACTCGGCATAGCGTTGGCGCAGCGTGGCCTCGTCGCGCGCATCGGCATACAGGTTGTCGCCGAGGAACAGGAAGAGATCCGGCTTGGCCGCACCGATGGCGCGCCAGATCGGCTGCGGCTTGGACTGCTTCGCGCAGGAGCCGAACGCGACACGGAAGCGCCGCGCCGCGGCCGTTCACCTGAAA
>NZ_VOSR01000702.1:0-1344 GCF_007997345.1 Mitsuaria sp. TWR114 | reverse complement strand
GGGCAGGGCGGCGAAGGCGCCCCAGGTGGCGCCCCCAGCGGCGCTCGCGAGCCCGTGGCGTCCGGCGCCACATCGACGGCGCTCGAGCACGACGCCGATGCGTGCGAGGTCACGCCCTGGGCGACGCTGTGGGACGCCGGCTCGGTGTCCGGTCTGCATCGCGAGGCCCGGCCGCGCCTGCGCTCGGGTCTGAGCCTGCAGCGCTGCGCGAGCAAGCCCAAGACGGCGGTACCCGGCGCGCAAGGGGCGCCGGCCAAGGTCAAGCTCACCCCGCTGCAGGAGCGCCAGCAATCGCTGTCCGGCGCCGGCGAGCGCCTGCGCGACGTCAGCGCCTGGGCCACGGGGCAGCAGAAGCAGCAGGGCGTGCCCGACATCAAGGGCGTGAAGGACCTGGCGCCGGCCGAGGCCGCCAAGGTGGCCGAGGCGATCGACCTGCTGACCAAGGCGAACGCGACCTTCGGCATCCAGGCGCTGGACGAGATCGGGCCGCAGCTCGACGAGGTCGTCGCCAAGACCAAGGCGGCGCGCTCGACCAGCGGCGCCACCGGCGGCGACAGCCAGGACCAGCGCCTGGCCGCCAACCAGACGCGGCTGTCGCTGAACCGCGCGATCGACGCGTCCAACGAAGTCAACACGCGGGTGACGGCCTTGAGCCAGACGCTGGACGTCGCCGCGATCAAGGAACACACCGATGCCATCGCCGCCGCGCTCGACGGACTGCAGAACGACGCGAGCGCCATCGACGACGCCTACGACGCGATCCGCAAGCATGTGCGCTCGGTCAAGGAGCTGGTCCGCGACCTGAAGGCCCGGTCGTCTCAACTGCCGGCGGCGGTGGGCCGCATCCTCTTCGTGCTGCGCAGCTTCCTGGCGCTGAACGCGCCGGGCCGCGCCGTCGCGCCGACCGACGACGAGATCAAGGCCTACCTGGCCGGCACGCAGGGCAACCTGGGCCAGGACTTCAACCTGGTCTTCGGCGACGGCCGCGAGACGATGGGTTTCGACCTCTTCGTCATCTATGCGTCGGTGCTGGAGCAGCAGCTCGCGGTGCGGGCCAAGATGGCGGCGGCGCAGGTCAAGCCGGCCTCGCCGGTGCCGACGCTGGGCAATGCCGAGGACTTCTTCAAGGCGCTCAAGACCAAGGGCAACGCCGAGGTCATCGACGCCTACGACAGCTACGCCGGGGCCTACTTCTATCACCGCGTCATCGACAAGTTCGACGACATGAAGGTCAGCGGCGTGGCCGAGTTGTACACGCGGCCGCTGTCGATCTTCGGCCTGCGGCCGCTGGTCTGCACCGGTTTCGCGATGCTGGGCGCGCACCTGCTGCAGCAGGCCGGCGCG
>NZ_VOSR01000701.1:0-1591 GCF_007997345.1 Mitsuaria sp. TWR114 | reverse complement strand
GCAGCTGGCGGCGCTCGAGGACGCGCTGCGGCTGGCCCAGCAGTCGGGCGGACGGCGTGACGTCGCGCTGCTGCAGAACAACCTGCTCGACGCCTACATCCACACCGACCAGGCCGCCAAGGCGGTGCAGCTGGCGCGGCTGGCGCTGCCGGTGGTGCAGTCCTACAACGACCAGACGGTCGAGCGCACGCTGCGCCACAACCTGTCGGTCGCGCTGGTGCTGCAGCGCCAGTTCGAGCCGGCGCGGCGCGAGGTCGCGCGGGTGCTCGAGCTGGCGCAGGGCGACTTCGATCCGGTGCGCCGCGCGCTGCAGCTGCGCGAGCTCGGCGAGGCCTACGCCAAGGTCGGGCAGTGGAAGGAGGCGCTGCGGCTCTATCACGAGGAACGCGCGCTGAGCGCGGAGACGGCCCGGCGCAACCGCGACTCCGCGCTGCAGCAGCTGCGGCTCAAGTACGACAGCGAGGCCAGGCAGCGCGACCTGGAGTTGCTGCGCCGCGAGCAGACGCTCAAGGACCGCGAGCTCGGCAACCGGCGGCTGGCGCAGTACGTCGGCGTCGGGCTGGCGGCGCTGCTGGGGCTGTCGCTGATCCTGATGGGCGTGATGCTGGCGCGCGTGCGCGAGGCCAACCGCAGGCTCAAGGCCAACCAGAGCCTGCTGCGCGCCCAGAGCGAGCGCGACCCGCTGACGGACCTGGCCAACCGGCGCCATTTCCTCGCGGTCATGGACCGCCATGCCAAGGACGTGTTCACCGGCGCGCTGCTGATGATCGACATCGATCACTTCAAGCATGTCAACGACCGTCATGGTCACGCGGCCGGCGACGCGGTGATCGTCGAGGTCTCGCGGCGCATCGCGCAGGCGGTGCGGGCGGAGGACCTGGTGGTGCGCTGGGGCGGCGAGGAGTTCCTGGTCTTTGCCCGCAATGTGGCGCCGGACCAGCTGCAGCTGCTGGCCGAGCGCATCCTCTTCATCGTCGGCGAGCAGCCGGTGCAGACCGCGGCCGGCGCGCTGCGGGTGACCTGCTCGATCGGCTTCGCGCATTTCCCGCTGCCGCCGGCCCAGCTCGCCCTGCACTGGGAACAGGCCGTCAACTGGGCGGACATGGCGCTCTACACGGCCAAGTCGCAGGGCCGCAACCGCGCGCGCGGCATCGTGACCGTCGAGGCCGGCGACGCGCAGGCGCTGATCCAGATCGAGGCCGACTTCGATGCCGCCTGCAGCTCCGAGCGGGTGCAGCTGCAGACCCTCCTCGGTCCGGAGCCGCCCGGGTTGCCGGAGTCGGCGGCGTCGGTGGAGTCGGCGGACTAGCCGGGCGGGACGGACATCCCCGCCGCATCACGATCGCATCGCCGCCGACGACCCGCATCGAGATCACCACGAGGAGACGTTCCATGAGCCTGAACCGTCGCGCGTTGCTCGCGCTGTCCTCCGCGGCCTGTCTGCCGGGCCTGGCCCGCGCCCAGCAGGGCTGGCCTGTGCGGCCGCTGCGCATCGTCGTGCCCTTCCCGCCGGCCGGCACCACCGACCTGCTGGCCCGCGCGATGGCGCCCGAGCTGCAGAAGGCGCTGGGCCAGCCGGTGATCGTCGAGA
>NZ_VOSR01000700.1:0-7767 GCF_007997345.1 Mitsuaria sp. TWR114 | reverse complement strand
CTGCTGCCGCGCATCGTCGAGGCCGTCGCGCCCGGCGGCTGGCTGATTTACGAAACCTTTACCGACGGACAGCAGACGATCGGCCGCCCCGCGCGGCCCGAGTTCCTGCTGCGTCCGGGGGAACTGCTGGACGCGGCCAACGGCCTGCGCGTGATCGCCTACGAGGATGGCTTCATCGAGTCGGAGCCGCCCGGCCCTGCGGCCGGCGGCGTCAACGGTCGTTACGTGCAGCGCGTTGCTGCCGTTCGCGACAACCGGCCCGTCGCCAGCGCGCCCACGGCGGACGCCACGGGGGCCGCGCCTGGGGTCTACCCGCGATACCGGTTGCGCTGAGCGCGGAGCCCCGGAAGCGCCCCGGCGCTTCAGTAGAATCCGCCGATCACGAGGAATCCTCAATGAACGCAATTGTTGGCAGCATCGTCGCGTTGGTCACGCCGATGCATGAAGACGGCCGCATCGACTTCGACGGGCTGCGCAGCCTGATCGACTGGCACATCGACCAGGGCACGGACGTCATCGGCGTCGTCGGCACCACCGGCGAGTCGCCCACCGTCACGATGGAAGAGAACCGCGAGGTCATCCGCGTCGCGGTCGAGCATGTGAAGGGTCGCAAGCCGGTCCTGGCCGGCACCGGCGCCAACGCCACCGCCGAGGCCATCGAGCTGAGCCGCTTCGCCAAGCAGGTCGGGGCCGACGCCACGCTGTCGGTGGTCCCCTACTACAACAAGCCCTCCCAGGAGGGCATCTACCAGCACTTCAAGGCGATCGCGGAAGCGGTCGACATTCCGATGATGCTGTACAACGTGCCCGGCCGGACCGTGGCGGACATGGCGCCGGAAACGGCCATCCGCTGCGCGGCCCTGCCCGGCGTCTTCGGCATCAAGGAGGCCACCGGCAACATCGAGCGCGCCGCCTGGCTGATCAAGCATGCGCCCCCGGGCTTCAGCATCTATTCCGGCGACGACGGCACGGCCATCGCGCTGATGCTGATGGGCGGCCGCGGCTCGGTCAGCGTCACGGCCAACATCGCCCCCAAGGCGATGCACGAGCTGTGCATGGCCGCGATCGAGGGCCGCGTGCGCGAGGCCACCGCGCTGCATTTCCAGCTGCTGCCGCTGCACAAGCAGCTGTTCTGCGAGCCCAGCCCGGCCCCGGCCAAGTGGGCCTTGAACAAGCTGGGCCGCAGCAGCAACCATCTGCGCCTGCCGCTGACGCCGCTGACGCCGGCGGGCCAGCAACTGGTCGAAGCTGCCCTGCGCGAGGCCGGCCTGCTCTAATCACCGCCGGCCGGCGCCGCCGGCGGCTCCTTTTCCTTCAGCGGCCGCGGGCCGCAGCGACCTACCTCGAGATCTCCAGCGTGACTCGTTCCCTTCCTGAATCCGGCGCTCCCACCCCGGTGCGCGTGGCCTGCCTGATGGCGCTGGCCTCGCTGACGGCGTGCAGCACGTTCGAGAGCATCACCACCAGCGACAAGGTCGACTACCGCACCCAGGCCAAGCAGACCACCGGCCTGGACGTGCCGCCGGACCTGACCCAGCTTCCGAAGGAAAACCGCCCGACCGGCCCGATCAGCGCCGCGCAGATGGCCGCCCAGCCGAACGCGCAGCGCCAGGCGATTGGCGCCACCGCCGGAGCCCCCGTGGCGCTGGACAAGGCGGGCAACGTCGAGTTCCATCGCCTGGGCAACGCGCGCTGGCTGCACAGCGCGCTGCCACCGGAGCAACTCTGGCCACAGGTCAAGAGCTTCTGGCAGGAGCGCGGCTTCACCATCGAATCCGAGGACCAGAACGTCGGCGTCATGGAGACCAACTGGGCCGAGAACAAGGCCAAGCTGCCCCAGGACTTCATCCGCAAGGCGCTGGGCTCGCTGCTGGATTCGCTGTACTCGACCGGTGAGCGCGACAAGTACCGCACTCGCCTGGAACGCAACGAGCAGGGCGGCACCGACATCTACGTGACGCACCGCGGGCTGGTCGAGATCTACACGAACTCGCAGCGCGACGAGACCGGCTGGCAGCCCCGCCCGTCGGATCCGGAACTCGAGGCCGAAATGACCTCGCGCCTGATGCTCAAGCTCGGCGGCAAGGAAGAAGACGCCAAGACCATGGTCGCGAATGCGCAGCAGCCGGCGCCGAGCTTCGCCGAAGCGCCGCGTGGCGCCGCGCCGCGCTCGCTGGCCGACGTGCCCGACCAGCTGCAGATCAACGAAGACTTCGACCGCGCCTGGCGCCGCGTCGGCCAGTCGCTGGACCGCCACGGCTTCACGATCGAGGACCGCGACCGCAAGCAAGGCCTGTTCTTCCTGCGTTATGCCGACCCGAACCAGGCCGGCAAGGAAGAGCCCAATTTCTTCCAGCGCCTGTTCGGCGCGAAGAGCGCCTCCAGCGCCGTTCGCTATCGCGTGTCGGTCAAATCGGATGGCGGCAAGTCCACCGTCCAGATCCAGGACGACAAGGGCCAGCAGCAGACCGACGAATTGGCCAAGCGCATCCTCCAGTTGCTGATGGAAGACGTCCGCTGATCTGGCCGACGGGCAACCGTACGCCCTCAGTTTGCGCAAAACAAAATCGCCACCCTCGGGTGGCGTTTTTCATGGGCTCGAATATCCAGTCAAATACCAGCGCGCGGGCGATGTTCGCGCCGATACCCTGCACTATGGAGGCGCCAAAGAAAAAGCCGCATGGGCGAACCCATGCGGCTTTCTCAGGACGAGAGATCGTCTTAGTTGCTGGCGGCCGAAGCGGGAGCAGCAGCGTCCGAGGCAGCAGCCGAAGCTTCAACGGCCGGGGCCGAGGCTTCAACGGCGGGAGCCGAAGCTTCCGGAGCGGGCGTCGCCACCGGAGCGGCAGCTTCTTCCTTCTTGCCGCAAGCGGTCAGGGCAACAGCGGCCAGCAGGGAGGCCATCAGAATCGACTTTTTCATACTTGTCCTCAAGTAACTTTTAGACGAACAATCAATTACCGGTAATTAATGAAGTCGTACATGATGACCAGTACGAACTTCAGCAGACCAAGACGCGAGAAACCTCGAGCGCTTCCCTCGCCTAGCCGGCAATTATAGCCACCAGTTTGTAATCGTCTTACAACCCTAGGGTGCTGCTGGCGAACGAATCGGCAGACCGTTGCTCAATTGCGTCAAACCATTCGCGCGCCATGGCTTCTTCGCGGGCATCACGCAGCGCCAGCGACGCCCGCGCCGGCGTCCACAACTTCAAGGTCAGCAATCCGGGTGCCAGCACCACGCCTTGCGGCGTCGGGGTGCTGCGGTCGCCCAGATCCGCCGGATCGAAGGCCCGCGCCTGCACCACATGGTCGTGCAGCTGGCGCCACTGGACGAAACGCGGATGGACGCGGCGCAGCGCTTCATAGTCGAGCGCCGCGAGCAGGCGCAGCCGGCGGTGCGGCAGCGCCCAGCGATGCAGGGCATCCAGGAGCTCCGGATCGGACAAGGGCCAGGCGGCGAAGTCGGTGTCGAGCCAGCAGAGTTCCCGCCCGCCCTGCGACGCGGCGAGCAGCAGCGCTTGCCGCAGCAATTGCCGGACTTCCTCGACGGTTTCCACGAGGCCCGGTCGGAGGTTTTCCGGGATCAGGGGTTCCTGCGACATGTCGAGCTCCTCAGGAAATCACGGTAGGCGACCATGGGGCGGCGACGATCATGCCCGTTCAACCGGGCAGGATCCAACCGTCCTCGGTCCACTGATCGAGCAGGTCGCGCGCGCCTTCGCTGAGGCGGGCCACCTCGGCCACGGACAGCGTCCGCCGATCCGCCAGACGGCGCATGAGGGTCGCGTCGCGCCCGCCGGCGCGGAAGGACTGGCCATTGATGAACACGTGCGCCGCGTCGTACATCATGCGCGTGCGCGGGCTCAACCTGGCGCCCTGCCCTGGCGGCAACGCGTCTCCCGGCTCGAAGAACACCCGCGGCTTCGGCTCCGTCAGCGCCTCGCCCAGCGCCCGCTCCAGCGCAAGCGGCTGGGCCACCGCCTTGAGCACCGCTTCGCGCGCGAAGGCGGTCAGCGCCTCGGGGATTCTTCCCGGTTCGGCGGTGGCCGCCTGGCGGGGATCGACATACATCCGGTCACCGCGCGGCGCCTCCTCGTCGTCGGTCAGGCGCACCAGCAGTTCATTCGCCAGTTCGCCTCGCCAAGGCGAGCGGAAGCCGACCGACGCCGTCATGCAGTCGCCGCCGACGGCGACGCCATCGTGCGCCCATCCCGGCGGGAGGTAGAGCATGTCACCGGGCTCGAGCACGAAGTCCTGCTCCGGCTCGAAGTCGGCGAGCACCTTCAGCGGCACATCCTCGCGCAGCGCGCCGGAGGTCGACACGCCCAGGCGGCCGATGCGCCAATGACGACGACCGCTGACCTGGATCAGGAAGACGTCATAGGAATCGAAATGCGGCCCCACCCCGCCGCCCTCGCTGGCGTAGGAGAGCATCAGGTCATCGAGGCGGGCCTCGGGCACGAAACGGAACCGGCCGAGCAAGTCGTGCGCGGCGTCGACATGCAGGTCCAGGCCTTGCACCAGCAGCGTCCACTGCGGCTTGCTCCAGGCCGGCAGCTTGGGAATCGGTCCCTGGCGCAAGGTCCAGCGATCCCCGGGCTGCTGCGCGACCAGACGCGACTCCACCTCGTCGCTGGCGGCCAGCGCCGCCAGGCCGGCACGGTCGATGGGCGGCTGCACGCCTGGCAGGGCCTGACGCACCAGCAGCGGCTGCTTCTGCCAATGGCGCTTCATGAACTGCGCCGGGCTGAGGCCGCCGAGCAGCGGCAGTCGGGCGTCGATGTCGAGCCCCGACGAGGCGGCGGCCGGCGCCGGCGGGCGCTTCGAGGAGGACGTGGGCTTGGAAGTCATGGGCAGGGATTGTCTGAGAGAATCGCGCGATGCAAATCACTGCCCCCTGCGTCGTCTCCTTGACCTGGAGACTGGAGGACGCCCAAGGCCAATCCGTCGAGGTCCTGGACCCGGCGATGGAGTTCTTCTACGGCGGCGAGGACCTGTTCGCGAAGGTCGAGGAAGCGTTGGTCGACAAGACCACCGGCGACGAAGTCAGCGTCGCGCTCGAGCCCGAAGATGCCTTCGGCGATTACGACAGCGATCTCGTCTGCTTCGAGCCGCGCGAGGTCTTCCCCGAGAACGTCGACGTCGGCATGCAGTTCGAGGGCCTGCCCGAAGGCTCCTCGACGCCCGACATGCCCGCGGACCGCATCTACACCGTCACCGAGGTCTATCCGGAGCACGTGGTGCTCGACGGCAACCATCCGCTGGCCGGCGTCGGCTTGCGCATCCATGTGACCGTCTGCGACGTGCGCGAGGCGACTGAGGAGGAGATCGAAGCCGGCACGCTCGGCGACTCGGGCTTCTCGGTCGTCAGCGGACCGGACCCGGACGAGCCGCTCCACTGAGCCTTGCAAGCCGCCCTGCAAGCCCCGCACCGCGGGGCTTTTTACTTCTGCGCGTCAAAAGGGGCCGCAGCGCTCGAGCAGGGTCGGTCGAGTCGGCGGGGGGATCGACTCGCGTGAGCAGAGGCGGCGATAGAGATCGAACACCTTGGCTTCGAGTTCGGCCGGGCTGCTGCAGGCGCGAGCGCCGATCAGCCGGGCGCGATAGTTGTGGATCTGCTCACGCACGGCCTGCGACCAGCTCCGGGTGTGCGGCGACAGATCGAAGGTGCTGGTGCGCAGCACATGCAGCCAGCCGATCAGGACCTGCTCGGGCAGGTCGGCCAAGGCCTCCGTCAACGAGGCGGGCGGCCGCAGCCGGTTCAGGTAGAGCCGGTGAAGCATCAGCAGCCGGACGACCAGCGCCGGATCGGCCGCCGCGGCCATGGCCAGCGCCTCGTGCGGCGCGCCCAGCGCGCGGCGCTGTTCCTCGACCGGCGCGTTGAACAGCGCGCAGTACTGCAGCCAGGCGTCCTCGAAGCCTGGCACCTCGAGCAGCGCGATGAGATCGGCCGCCATCTCCGTCAGTCCGAACACCGCGCTCAGATGGCTCGCGCCGACGCGCCCGCCCGAGACATCGATCAGCGCGCCGGTCTCGAGTTCATAACCCGCGGTGGCGGCGCTGAAGAAGCCATGCGGCATCGTGGCGACGCTCTGCATGCCGCGCCGGATGCGGTCGCGCCAGCGCGGGTCGCCGCTGCGTTCCCACTCGGTCAGCCAGTTGGCCAGCAGCGCGCCCCAGTCGGTGCCGACGCCGAGCAGTCCGTCGCCGGCACCGCTCGGCCGCGCGCCCAGCTTGCGTCCCGGATCGAGCGTGATCAGCGTGCGGTCCGCGTCGCGCAGCGCGTGCAGCACGTCGCCGATGCGCTCGTCGGCGGTGAGGTAGTGGTAGTGGCGGCGGTACGCGGCGGTGCTGATGCGCAGCTGCTTGGCGCTGTCGCTCCAGTGCAGCACGCCGTGCCGCGTGCCCAGGCCCTGGAAGCGGCCGAGGTGGTAGGTGTCGACCTCGCTGGTGTGGCGCACCATCGCCTCCGCGAAGCGGAAGATGTCCGCCCGCCCGCTGCGCAGGAAGGCGGACCAGAGCCACAGGTCGGGCGAGAGCTCCGAGTTGTCCCAGGCGAAGCCGCCCACGTCGTAGCGCCACTCGTGGCGGTCCTCGTCATAGGTGTGGCGGATGTCGCCGTGATCCCAGAAGCCGGTCCAGCGACGTTGCTCCGCCTCGCCCCGGTAGAAGTCGAAGAGGCTGTCGAGCCGGTCCTCGATCGCGGCCTTGGCCGGCGTGCCGCGGTCGGGCAGCGACCACAGCGGGCCGAAGACCTGCGTGTCGAGGTAGCGGCGCGGCGCGGCCACGAGCCGCGGCGGCGTCTGCACCAGCCGCGCCAGCTGCAGCAGGCGCTCGCGCGATGGCGTCGCGGCCAGCGCGAAGAGCGTGATCTCGTGGCTGCGGCCGACGCCCACCGCGGTGTCGAAGCCCGGCTCGTAGTCCTCGTAGGTCAGCTCGAGGCCCTGGCGCTGCTGCTCGAAGGTGTCTTGCCCGAGGCCGTCGTGGTAAGGCCGCAGGTCCATCGCCGGCGCGTCGGGGCTGTGCCACCACAGCCGCACCTGCGCCGTGTCGGTGTGGGCGCCGCGCACCTCCAGCTGCGCCGGATGGCGCTGCCAGAAGTCGCGCAGTCCGAAGGCCAGGCCACCGCCCGGGCCGCCCACGTAGCCCAGGCCGGCGGCGCGCGCGCCGTCGGCGGCATGGATCCAGGTGTGGCCCGGCCGCGTGCGCTTGCGGATCTGGAAGGCATCCGGCGAGTGCTGGGTGAGGCTGAAGTCGCCCCAGGCGGGGATGTGATCCTGGAGCTCGCGCACCGTCCGCTGCCAGGTGCTGTCGGGCGGGCAGGCGCGGCCCTCGAGCTGCGCGGCGCGGACCTCGGCGCCGGGGTCGCGGCGCAGCCCGGTGAGGCCGCGCACGGCCTCGGCCCACAGGCCCGCGTCCGGGCCCTCGGCCGCGCCGGCGAAACGCAGGTGACGGTCATGCAGCGGGTCGCGCAGCGGCACGTCGGCGATGAGGCCGAGGCCGCGCGGGAAGTCGCGCTGCGGATCGCCGTCGAAGACCCAGCTGTGCATGATGCGCAGCGCGTCGCCGCCGGCGTACAGGTAGAGCCGCAGGTCGAAGGGCAGCCACGCGCGCGCGGCGGCATCGGCAGCGGAGCCGGTGGCCGTGGTGCTGGTGGCTGTGGCCGTTGCGGTATCGGTGGCAGTGTCCGGGAGCACGCGATGGCGGCCGCGCAAGCGCAGCACCGCGCGGTGCTCGCTCTGCTCGATCGTGCAGGGGCCGCGAG
>NZ_VOSR01000070.1:0-10279 GCF_007997345.1 Mitsuaria sp. TWR114 | reverse complement strand
CCGCTCGCCTCGATCCGAATGTCATTCCCGCGGCAGGTGCCGCCGCCACTGCCGCCGGGCGGGTCACCGAGCAACTGCTTCAGCGACCCGCCCGCCTGGTAATCGGACGTACTGCCCGACGGCCGAGTCGTTGAACTGCTTCACCAGGTCCACCGCCCGGCGGAAATACGCGTCCGGATTCTTGGCATGGAGGAGGTCCACGCCGCAGCGCAGACGCACCAAGCCGGCCGATCGACCGGCTGTTCCTTCAGCATTTCGGAGGCGCTTTCTCGGTATCGCGCCGATGGCCTTCGACCGGCGAGGCGCTGAAGCTCAAGCGGTTTGATTCGCCCGGGAGGGGGACCATGAACGCCGCGATGTCGTCGGAAGTGGGAGTTCGTCCTGAACGTCCTGAATCGCCGAGCGCACCGGCCCAGCGTCGCGCCGGACCGTCCGATGGTGCGTCGCCCGGGCAGCGCTCGACGATCCCTGCGATCCCGGCCGGTCCGCGGATGCAACGGGTCGAGCGGGTCGCCGATCTGATTCATCGCAGTCCACGCATGGCGACACAGCGCCGGGCGCTGGATCAAGTCGCGCAGCGCGAGCCATGGGATCCAGCCGCTGCCGCGCAGGAAACCCTTGCCAGCGCGGCTCAGAACGCCCGCCTGCCAGGGGTCGTCGCACCGCATCCGGTGGCGATCGGTGCGCAACAGGATCCGGGGGACCTGACCAGCACCCAAGGAGCCCAGCGGCATTTCGACCCTGAAATGCGCGATCAGGTCAGCCAGCTGCTGAACTATCTGCCGGCCGAGCACATCATCGGCAATCCGGCGCTGGCGCGCGTCGTGTGCGAGCGCACGACGGACGAAAATCCCGGCATCTCGTTCTACGACGGGAACGACCAGACCTTGCATGTCGTGGTGCCTGGCAACGTCAGTTCGTGGCTCTACATGTCGATCGACCGATGGCCGGTGGGCGACCTGGTGACGACGCTGATGACCAACTACGCCTACGCGACCGAAGAGGACAACCACGGCAACCTCACCAATCCGAATGTGGGGCACAAGGCCAGCGAGGTCCTCCATCGCGATGTGCTCGGACGTGGCACCGTGGGCAGCAAGCTCGAGATGGTCGGCGAGAACTTCGTGCGATGGCTGCTGACGCACGAGACCGGGCACTCAGTGGATCAGGCGATCGGCTTCGTGAGCAACGGCCATCACCGGCAGCCATGGGCCGCGTCCTGGGACATCCACGCCGCGGGCGGCGGTGAGACCGCCTTGATGAATCGCTTCACCGGTGGCTTGAATCTGAACATGGCGGTCCTCAATGCCCAGTACACGGCGGCGACCGGCGCCAACTTCGATGCGGTCATGACGGCGGCCGTGGTCGACAAGGAGCCGTGGGCCTTCGACGTGCCGGGGCGGAACGCGGCCCTGAACGGCTATGAAGGCGTCGTCGCGGGTGGACGCGCGCAGGTGGAATACCTGGAGCGGGTCGTCCGCAAGGGGCTCGACAGCCCGTGGCAACTGGGCGGCACAGGCGGGATCGCGTTCGGCGGTCGCAACTATCACGTCGAGTACCAGCACTCGCGCTGGGTCAGTTATGACGCGGCCCGCTACGCGGATCGCAATTCAAACTATCAATACTCGGGGCCGGACGAATGGTTCGCCGAGTCGTATGCCCACTATTTCAAGCACAACAGCCTGAAGTTCTGGCGGACCAACCACGGGCAGTGGGGCGAGCAATTGCGCGATCCGATCACGCGGACCTGGTTCCTGGCCAACCTCGATCCGATCAACGGCGCGGGGGCCTTGATCGCCGCCAATCAGCTCCAGGCCATCCCCGGTGTTGGCCCTGCGATCGCCGGGCCGGTGGCCGGTGGCGTCGCGGTGCCGGCGCAGCCCGGCAAGCTCGAGACCCTTGGCCGTGGGCTGGTGAAGGTGGCCGAGCTCTCCGCGAGCGGACTCTTGCGCATCCTGTCAACCGTCTTCGGGATCGCCGGTGGGTTGTTGAAACTGTTCTTCTATCTGCCGGGAAGGGCGTTCTGGCGCTGGCTCACCGGCTGACCGGGTTCATCGAGGGGCGCCTGCGCATCGAGAGCGAGTACAGGGCGCCGAGTACGCCGGAGGTCTGCCTGCGCATTTTGGTGATGCTGAGCACCAAGTTCGGCAACGTGCGCAGCGAAGCCAGACGGACGACCCTGCAGCGGCAGTTGTCAGTGGACCGACAAAACTCAACGGCGGCAGCCAGCCTGAAGCCGCCGGTCGCTGCAAGACGATGGCGCTGATCTACGCGTTGGCAGCATGCTCTCGGTACTCGACGGGGCGCCAACGCTTAGGCGTGCGGAAACGGATGCGCTGCTTCCTCGATGTGTCGATAGAGGGACTTCTGTACATCCGAGTACAAGTTCCCGATCGTGGTTGTCGTCGACACCAGCTTCAACGAAGAAAGCGGTCGCGGATGAGTAGCGGGAAGGGTGGCCTCAACGTCGTCTATCACCACAGCCCGAACTTTCTTCACGCCGGATGCAAGGCAATGGAAAAGTCGGGTGTTTCCTTCGATCACCACGAAGTTGTCACCGACCCGTTCAAGCACAGGTGGCGTCACGATGGAACCATGGCCACCTGGCAAGTCGATTTCGGTGAGCGCAAAGTAGTCCAGCTTGTTTTGCTCAAGGTCCTTCATGAAGTTCCTAATCTGGAGCATCTTGAATTCCTTGACCGCCTTCTGAATGACCCGGATGTTGTCTCCGACGTCAACGTCCGTCATTCGAAACTTGGCGTTGGCATACATTGGTATCGTGCGCAGGCGCTCGAACAGCTTTGTGTCCGCGCATTCAACGTATCGCAGCTGCCGAGGCGTCAGTGAGCGCGGGGTCCAGTACGGCCCAACCTTCTCAGCGAGCAGTTGGAGAAGGACTGGATCGACTTCGCCGGTGTAGAGACGCACCTGCTGGAGTTCGTAGCTGGTCGATGCCGCTTGACCGGAGGTGGCTGTTCCAAGAATGGCACTTGCTCGTGGCTCGCCTAGATCGAAGGCAAATCCTTCGAAGGGCAGCGCATTCAATTCGACAATGTCAGCTCCCAGCTCCTTTAGCAGCCATTTCTGCCGGCGTTCCCGCTGAGAGTTGTCATTTCCGGTAATGACCGTCATCTGAATGCCCCGTCTTGCGGCAGAAAGCAGTGACGGAAACACGAAGTCGACCCAGTTCGTCGAAGGACCTACGGATATGAACCGGCGCTCGCAGGCCACGAGCTCTTGCACAAGCAGGAGCATCTTTTCATCGAAGCCTTGATAGGGCGTCGACAGCGCCTGACTTCTTACAGTCAGGCGCTCGTCCGCGATGAATTGCCGAACCGCAGTCTTGCCAGCGTCATAGAGTTCGTTTCGAGCCTTGTTATCAACTCCATTGAAGTCTGTTGAACGAACGGTTCCGGTAGGAATCAGAATGCTGTAGACGTTCTGCTGTAGCTGACTCTGAATGTATGTCGCGCCGTCGATGCTGGCTCCGGCGAGTGCGGCGCAGAATTCAAGCAAGTCCGCTGGCGGCCGCAGTGGCCCTGGCTGTTCGATAAGTCGAAACGCCAAAATGCGAGACAGCACGCTGCGCGCGCTCATCGACCCCATGAGTTGAGAGAAAACAAAAGCCGGTAGGTTGCTTAGGACGCCTCCGTCGACTAGCAGTGAACTCCCGTGCACGATCGGCTGGAAGAAGAATGGGATGGCGCACGAGCAGCGCACGGCGTGCGCGACGCTATCCTGAGGTGTCTGATCGCTCGACCAGACCTTCGGTTTTCCGGTCGCGAAATCAGTCGCCACCACGTGCAAGGGAATCGGCAACTCTGAGAAAGACACGGGGCCCTTCACGCCGAGTTGACGCCGTGCGCCGATCAACTCCTGCAACCGGTCTTCAATCCACCGCTCCAGTGGATCGGAGCTGTGAAGACCGGAGAATGTCGCTAGATCAAGCAGCTTCCGCGGAACGCCCCCCGTCAGCTTCCTGGCGACGCGCCATCTCGTCGGCAACTTCTTAAACACCGACCGTTCCGAATTCGGTTCAGTGAGCAACCCAGAGAAGTCCAACCCTTTCAGCTTCTCAGAAAGATGCTCCGGGTTCGCCCCAGCTGCGACGAGCGCGGCAACAATCGAGCCGCCGGACGTTCCTGCCACACGGCCGAAAGTCACTCCTGCGGCCTTGGCCGCGGCGAATGCTCCTGCATGGGCTGCGGCGCGCACGCCTCCGCCTTCAAACACGCCCCAGCAGTGCGCAAAGTAGTTTGTGGCCAAGGCCCCCCCCTTGTACTTAAATGCTTAATAGTGTTCTCAGGCGCTCAAGCGCCTCGCTACGATACGGCAAAGGACAGTAGTTCTCGATTCCAGTTGTGACCGATGCGAGAGCCGATTGTGTCGAACATACGTCCCGAACAAATCTCTGAACCGTGTCGGAAATGGACAGGCCAAGACGGGCTGCGAGGATGACCGATCTCGCTGCTTGAAAGCGAGGCTGCGCGACCTCGTCCGCCATGAAGTCAAGCTTCTTTTGAACGAGCGCCTCGCCAGCTCCTAAGTCCAGGAGCCCGCTCTCATCAAAGAACTGCGAGGGCTGGAAGATGACCGCATTCACGTTGTAGTCAGCGGTCGAGGGCAAGCGGTCAAACTCGACAGGACCGGAATTGCGCCGAAACAGAAAGGTCTCCGGCAGATCCCATGCGTCGATGTGGATGCGAAGGGAGTCATAGCCGACTCCTCCGAACGGGTTTCTTGCGGCTTCAGGTGGAAAAAGGCTTTTTACTGAAGGCGAACCGCTTGAGACGAAATCAATGTCACGAGAGGGATGTGATTGTCCGGTTAGGAGTTCAGCCAGGCGGTCTCTTGTCCAACCGCCGAAAACTACTGCCTGCAGCCGATTCTTTTGTAGTTCTCTCACGAGCTGCGACAAGCCAGCATCTGAGCTGATGAGTTCATCGAAGGCAGCTTGAACGAAAGCGTTGGCGGCTGCGGAAGTGCACGCCGCGCAGGGCTTCGTGCTTGGCCGTTCACGATTGGCTGGAAGCCTATAAACCTCGATCACTGTTACTCCGTCAGGATAATCAACCCGTTGTTAGATGGACCAGGTGGCCCCCGTCAAGAGGTGCTACATGCTTGGAGGGCCGCTTGGACGGCGCGCGGGTGTAGTAGTTGCACGCTAGCAGCTGTGACCTGAGCAAGCACATCAAAAGTATCTGTCAGGCCAACTCACCTCGAACGGCGCGTGGCCGGCAGCGAGGATGGTGCCACCAAACTAGTGACCTGACCCCCAGAAGTTGGACAACCAGCGTCTGTGCCTGGGCGATGATCCGCAACAGGAATGAGTCAAGCCAAAACATGGGGGACGCCTTTGCGCCTGCTGCCGGCAGGCTAGCAGCAGCGGAGGACTGCTCTCAGTCAACAGCATTGGCCAGCGATAGGCCGATGGATGCCGGCGCAGGTAGTGAGCGTTGCAGGCGCCAACTCTGCGAGCAGCTGACATTTTGCCGTTCTTGTCCAGCGTTCTGGCCCGCCGCAACTGACGCGGACGGCACCTTCGCGTCAATCCCATTTGGTCAGCTCACGACTATGTTCCGATCGCGTGGCCTGAAGGTACTGGTTCAGTGGATCATCGTCCAAGCGGCGAGAGGCAGTGACGGACTCAAGTAGGTCTTCCATGGGACTCCTGTCTGTCATGCAAGATGCTGCGGAGCGATCTGGAACGATCAGATACGCCGACCACCGTAGATGCCGTTGGCGTCGGGAAAATCGTTCACGTGTCACCTCTATCGGTTTGCCTCCGACCTTGAAATAGCTTCGTTCAGCGATTGCTGCGTCCAAATAGCGCCCATCAAACAGAGTGGCGGCGTCGGGAAACTCCGAATTCCGAGTCGGTCTGTTCACAGGAACTCCATTTTCGTCGGTCCACTGAAACGCTTCATCGGGGCTGGCGAGCACTATGAAGAAGCTCTTGTAGGTGCGACTGGGATCGCGGTAGGCAATGATGTTCTCGATCAACAGTTCATCGACACCGTTGAGCAGCCAGCGGCGTCCCCCCAGTGATTCGAACCGGGCACCAGTGACATCTCCACCATCCATATAGACGGTACACATCTCCTCAGATCGGCATTCTTTGGAGAAGTTCTCAATGAATTCGGTGATGTCCTCGAGGCGCGTTGAAAACCAGACCTTGTCGATCTGGTCGTAGGACATGCAGATGGCTCTGTCTAGATCGTCGCCACGCAGCGTGATGTCCCGACTAGGACTCTTTGCCGCGGCGATCATCTTGCGTACTTCTTCAACGCTCTGCGGCCTAGCAAGGACGTCATCGCGAAGGCAAGCGTCCACCACAAGATCCAGCACACGCATGCCTGTACTTGACTCTGGATCGGCAAGCCGCATGCGTCCCACGCCGCGATGCGTGCTGCCCGTGACGAACCATTGCACCACTTGTCCTAGTGCAAAAAGGTCATTGGCCGGAACGGGCACGTTTCCCGGAACAGCCTGCTCTCGCGGGCTGAACATGTAGTTCCCCAATCGCTCACCATGACGCGTCTCGGCCTCACGAGGAAACTCTTCCGAAAAATGGGCAATGCCCAGGTCGCCGATCACGTAAGAGTTCGACCGTTCGTCGACGAACACGTTCTCTGGCTTCAGGTCGCGGTGGACAACTTTGCCTGCGTGCAGATGCTCCAATCCGTCCAGCAGATCGTTGAATAGCTTAGTTGCGCTCTCTGCACGCGCTTCCTCTTCTAGGTTGCCATCAAGAGGGCCACGCTTTTTGAGACTCGTTCCGTAGAGTCTCATGATGATTAGCGAGAAGCTACGGTCATCGAGCGTAACTTGGTCAAAGTGGTAGTTGCGAGCTACGTTGGGATGTGTCGTCAGCTGGGCGGCGCTAAAGAACTCGTCCTTCAGGCGTGCAAGCTTCATGTGGTCCAAATGCTCTAAAAACTTCACAGCGAATGAGGTCGAACCCTTCGTGAACTTCAAGACATGCGCGTTCCCGCCTTGCCCGAGCAGGCCTTCGAAGGTGAAGTTGCCCACGTCAGTGGTCAACGTGGAGCTTTTCTTGAAGTGCGCAACGAACTTGAACTCCCCGCTGTTCCTTTCTGGGGTTGCTGGAGGGCTGTCTTGAATTCGCCGCCCCGATATGGAGCGTAGCCGTCGCTGCAATCTCTGGATCAGTTCGCGGGCGACTTCCACCATATGGTCTCGGCCCTTGACGCGAGCAGCGTGCAGCTCGGTGGACGACATTCCGACACGAAGGGGTCCGCCAAACATTTCGAGGGTTCCAAACTCGCTGAACTCGTGCGAGTCTGCGCCGAACACCTCGCGAACTGCATTTCGAAAGCTTGACACCTGGACTTTGAGCCTTGGCCCGCCGCTGGCCAACTCCCCGGCCATGCTCGAGTCAGTGAGCGATGAAATCTGCTCCATCAATAGGCCGATGCCGTCGGTGACGTCTTGCTCTGTCATCGCAATGCCGTTGCCAGCCATATTCGCCTCCCTCAAGCCGCTCTGTTTGCTTCAAAGTTGCCGCTAGTCTGCCATTGCGACTCCCGACGACTGCTTTCCAGGTAACAGCCGCCACTTGAGGTCCCCCTGTCGAACGGCAGCAACCAGCCTTGAGCAGTCAGTGATCTTGCCCGCCGCTCCCCTGCGGTGCACACGTTGCCGAAACGGTTGATCAGGTCGCGCTGAACCTCATGGTCAGCTGCGGCTGAAATATGCAGTCTGCCGGCGCGGGTCACGCGTCGCATCGGCCTTCGGGTTCAGCCGTAGATGAGCGCCAGATGGCGGGCCACCAGCGTGTTGCGGGTCAGCGCCAGCAGCCGCGTTGTCTCCTCGGCGAGCGCCGCGCGCTCCGCGTCGCTCACCGTCACCATCGGGGTCAATGCGCCGCGACGTGCCAGGTGGTCGACCCGCATCGCTGTCGGCGGATGGGAAGCGTCCGCCTGCCAGGACTCGCGGCGCGAGGCGGCGCGACGGGCTTCGAGATCGGTGGCGTCGACCGAGCGAACCGCGTCGGCGATCCGGTCGTCGACCGCGTCGTGTGGGGTGACCAGCGCATGCACCCGGAGCGCGGCGGCCACCACGTCGCTCAGATAGAGCTTCTCGAGCGCTGAACTCAGCGTCGCCGAGCCGACCACGGTGCCGCCAGCAGGTCGGCCAGATACTCCGAACGCTGCGATTCACGCATCACCAGCCACAACATGACGCCGGCCCAGGCGAACAGCAACTCCGACAGCCCGAGCATCGCGAGCTCGAACGGCAGCCCAAGCAGGGAAACGAGTGGTCCGCCGGCGTGCCCCGTCCTAGATTGCCGATGGAGAGCGGTCGAGCGGCCTGGCCCCAGGCCGCCAACGTGTCGATCGCCTGTCCCAGGAACTGCACGCGAAGCGGGTCGCCGTTGGCGCCGTGCGAGATCTCGTGGGCAATGATCGCGGTGAGTTCATCGGCGGAGAGGACCGCCATCAACGGGCTGCCGAGTTCCATGTGACGGCGCCTCCGCCATCCCGACATCCGGTAGTTGGCGTTGAAGTCGGCGGACACGCCGATGCCGTCCAGCGGCGCGAGGCCCAGCGCGGCTGCGACTCGATCGCTGAGCTTGTGCAAGGCCGGAAAGCGCTCGCGCTCCAGCAGCCGCTCGGGTTCCTCCGACGGTCGCGGACGAGCGGCGACGCACAGCAGCAACAGCACGACACCGCCCAGCGGCACGAACAGGTTGGACCAGGGGCGCGCGAGGAGCATCAGCCCGAGGACCCCGGCGCACAGCGCCAGGCCATGCACCAGCAACGCCAAGCACACGCGGTCAGCAGCGACAGCGAGAACCGTGCGCGTCGCCGACCGGAGACGACGCCGCCGTCCCGGGTGACTTCTTCGAAAAGACGCTGCGATTGCCGCTCGCCGAGCGCCCGACGCAGGCGATCCCAGCGCCCGGCTGCGGTTGATGGGGGTGTCGACCCATCGGAAACGGCCAGCATGCTCAGCGCCCGCTCGCCTCGATCCGAATGTCATCCCCGCGGCAGGTGCCGCCGCCACTGCCGCCGGGCTGGTCGCCGAGCAACTGCTTCAGCGACCGCCCGCCTGGTAATCGCGCGGCAGCTTCACCTGGATCTCCGTCAGATACTGCCCCGAGCACATCAGCTTGACGCTGTCCCGGTACGCGTCGCTGCCGGTCTCGGCCTTCAGCTTGTCGTAGAACGCGCGGCGAGAGATCGATCCGCCGATGTTCTGCCGGATGTACTGCCCGACGCCCGAATCGTTGAACTGCTTCACCAGGTCCACCGCGCGGCGGAAGTACGCGTCTGGATTCATCGCCTGGCAGGTGCCGTGCTTGCGCCACTCGTGCTCGCCGAAGTCCTTCTCGTACAGGAAATTCGGCATCCACGGCCCGATGTAGGCGACCGTCTCCTTCGACAGCGTCATCGGCGCCGTGCTGCAGTTGCCGTAGCTGATGCCGCATTGCTGGCGGTTGGGCCACAGCCCGTGCAGCGTCAGGTTGCTGACCTTGAGCTTGCCGCTCTCCATCGCCTCGCATTCCGGCTTGCCGCGCTTGCCGCCTGCTGTCCATTCGCAGAAGCCGGGCTGCCACGACATCGCCAGCACGAAGCTGTCGTACTCGTTGGCCGTGGAGCACATGCCGCCGCGGCCTGACATCGACGGCCCATTGCCCTCGGCCGGCGCGCGGCCGGACTTCGCCGCGGCGGAGACGTCCGAGCCGCCGCCCGCGCTACCGCAGTCGTTCTGCACCCAGCGTTCGGACGGCCGCGCGCCCGGCACCTGCAGGCGGGTCCAGCCCGCGTCGTGCGTCTCCAGGATCGTGTAGCCGGTGCCCGGCGACAGCTTCGCGCCGTCGGGATTGGTGCTCTTGCGGAAGGACTGGAAGGCCTCGCAGGCGCGCGAGGCGGTGAAGGTGCCGCTGGCGGGCGCCGCCCAGGCCGAGGGCAGGGCGCAGCAGGCGAGCGAGAGGAGCGTCGAGTGAAGAACGGTGCGGAGAGCGAGGCGCATGGGCATCCAGCGGGGCTGAAACGACAGCCGGCTTTGTACGTCATCCCCGGGGCGCCGGGAATCATCCAGCGAGGGGAGGACGGCGTCGCGTGGTTCAGAAGCCGATCGAGACCCCCAGCCCCAGCACCCAGTCGGGCGTCTGCTTCGTCAACCCGCGGTTGAGCGAGGCATCGAGCTGCACGCGGCGGTCGACCAGCCAGGTGACGCCGGTGCCGGCCGAGACGCTGCGGCCGCCGTTGCGCGTCGACGCGAGCTGGTCGCCGGCGATCTCGACGCGCGG
>NZ_VOSR01000007.1:0-1308 GCF_007997345.1 Mitsuaria sp. TWR114 | reverse complement strand
CCCGCTCCAGCAGCGGCAGGGCATGCGGCCGCGGCAGCATGGCGATGCCCATGCCGCTGGCCGCCGCGCGCGCCAGCGCCTCGGGATCGTCCAGCACCATCACCGGCCGCACGCTGGCCACGACCTCCTCGCCGGCACGGCTCTTCAAGGCCCACGGCAGCAGCCGCCCCGAACCCAGCGAGCGGCGCAGCAGACTGCGATGACGCGCCAGCTCCGAGGGATGCGTCGGCGCCGGATGCGCCGCCAGGTAGCCCGGCGAGGCCACCAGCACGATGCGCAAGCGCGCCAGCTCGCGCGCGATCAAGGCATCGGTCAGCTCGATGCCACCGCCGATCGCGACGTCGAAGCCCTCGGCGACGAGGTCCACCTGCCGGTTGTCGAAATGCAGGTCGGGCACCACGTCCGGATAGCGCCGGACGAAGCTCTCCATCATCGGCACGAAGTACTCGCGCCCCACGGTGTAGGCCAGCGCGACCTTCAGCGTGCCGGCCGGCTTGCCGGCGCCCTGCCGCAGGTCGGTCAGCGCATCGCCGATCTCCGCCCACGGCAGCCGGACCTGGCCATACAAGCGCTCGCCGTCGGTCGTCAGCGCCAGCCGGCGCGTGCTGCGCTGGAACAGGCGCACGCCCAGGCGGGCCTCGAACTGAGCCACGCTCTTGCTGACGGCCGCGGGCGTCAGTCCCAGGCGGCGCGCGGCCGCGGAGAAACTGCCGTCGTCCGCCGCGGCGATGAAGGCGTCCAGGTGGCTGCGAAGTTCGGTGGACATGGGATTCGATAGGGATGGTTGAAGCTGAGTGTCAGCTTCTGAGACTACCGGAATCAGGTCGCAGCGCCCAGACTTCGTTCATCCCAACTCCCTTTTCAAAAGGACGACGCCATGAGCACCTCGACTTCCACCTCCACTGCCACCTCCACGCCGCTGGCCGGCAAGGTCGCCTTCATCCACGGCGGGTCGCGCGGCATCGGCGCCGCGTCGGCGCGCCGGCCGGCGCGCGAGGGCGCCACGGCACTGGCCCGCCGCGCGCACGCGCAGCGCATCGATGCGCGCGTGCTCGCCGACTGGCTGGCCGATCCGCGCCGCTCCACCTACCGCTTCGATGTCCGCGGCGCCGACGAATACGCACGCGGCCACCGTCCGGGCTTCCGGCACGCGCCGGGCGGCCAGTTGATCCAGGAGACCGACCACCACGTGCCGGTGCGCGGCGCTCGCATCGTGTTGAGCGACGACGACGGCATCCGTGCCTCGATGGCGGCGGCCTGGCTGGCGCAGATGGGGCTGGGGAAGTGGCGGTGCTGCCGCCGGATCCC
>NZ_VOSR01000699.1:0-5958 GCF_007997345.1 Mitsuaria sp. TWR114 | reverse complement strand
GCTGAGCGGGCCGGACGCCAGGACCTGATCAACACCTTCGCCGACAAGCTGCCGGCCACGCTGACGCTGGGCGCCGGCGAGCTCGCGCCCGCGATCGAGGCCCGGCTGATCGGCCTGGCCGAGGGCACGCACACCCGCGTCGAACTGGCGCCCGGCGAGGCCTTCGGCGAGCGCAACCCGGAGCTGCTGCAGCGCGTCAAGCGCAGCCTGATGCGCGAACTGGGCGATCCGGACGAGCAGTACCACGTCGGGGACGTCGTGCAGTTCCCGACGCCGGACGGGCAGGGGCAGTACGCCGGTGTCGTGCGCGAACTCGGCGAGGACTGGCTGTTGTTCGACTTCAACCACCCGTTGGCGGGACAGCCCGTCAGCTTCGAGGTGCAGCTGATCGGGGTGCTGTGATGACGGACGTGACCATGGACAAGGACATCGTGCTGGCGGAGCCTCGCGGCTTCTGCGCCGGTGTGGACCGCGCGATCGAGATCGTCGAGCGCGCGCTGAAGAAGTTCGGCGCGCCGATCTACGTGCGGCACGAGATCGTGCACAACACCTATGTCGTCAACGACCTCAAGGCCAAGGGCGCGATCTTCATCGAGGACCTGGCCGAGGTGCCTCCGGGCGCGACGCTGGTGTTCTCGGCGCACGGCGTCAGCCAGGCGGTGCGCAAGGAGGCCCAGCAGCGCGGCTTCCAGGTCTTCGACGCCACCTGCCCGCTGGTGACCAAGGTCCATGTCGAGGTGGCCAAGCTGCATCGCGAGGGCTACGAGTTCATCATGATCGGCCACAAGGGCCACCCCGAGGTCGAGGGCACGATGGGCCAGCTCAGCGACGGGATCTACCTGGTCGAGGAGGCGTCGGACGTGCCGCACGTGCGGGTCAAGGACCCGTCGAAGCTGGCGGTGGTGACGCAGACGACGCTGAGCGTGGACGACGCGGCCGAGATCCTCGCCGCCGTGAAGCGGCATTTCCCGCAGGTCCGCGAGCCGAAGAAGCAGGACATCTGCTACGCCACGCAGAACCGCCAGGACGCGGTGAAAGTGCTGGCGCCGCAGGTGGACGTGGTGGTCGTGGTGGGCAGCCCCACCAGCTCCAACAGCAATCGCCTGCGCGAACTGGCCGAGCGTCTGGGCACGCCGGCCTACATGGTCGACGCCGCCGAGGACGTGCGGGGCGAGTGGCTCGACGGCCGCTCCAAGGTCGGACTGACGGCGGGCGCCTCGGCGCCGGACGTGCTGGTCCAGGCCGTGATCGCGCGGCTGCGCGAACTGGGCGCGACGACGGTGCGCACGCTGCCGGGCGTCGAGGAACACGTGCGCTTCCCGCTGCCAATGGGGCTGGGCGACAAGTCGATGGCCGAGGTCACCAGCGATCGATCTTGATCGCCGCGGCCGGTCCCTGCGCGGGGCCGCCGCCTGACTCTCCGCTGACCCTCCTGAACCGACCCCCCCATTCGAGCGCCGGTGCTCCCCCATAGGACCGCCACTGGCGCAGGACACGAAAGACACACCATGCTGGACATCACCCTGCTGCGCAAGGACCTGGACGCCGTCATCGAGCGCCTGCAGCTGCGCAAGAACCCGCAACCCTTCCTGGACGTCGAGCGCTTCAAAGCGCTGGAGGCCGAGCGCAAGCAGGTGCAGACCCGCACCGAGGAGCTGCAGGCCAAGCGCAACCAGCTGTCCAAGCAGGTCGGCATGCTGAAGGGCAAGGGCGAGGACGCCAGCGCCGTGATGGCCGAGGTGGGCGGCATCGCCGACGAGCTCAAGGCGGGCGCGGACAAGCTGGAGCTGATCCAGCAGGAACTGAACGGCATGCTGATGGGCGTGCCCAACCTGCCGCATGCCAGCGTGCCGGCCGGCGCGGACGAGACCGGCAACGTCGAGGTGCGGCGCTGGGGCACGCCGCGGAGCTTCGATTTCCCGGTCAAGGACCACGTCGACCTCGGCGCGCCGCTGGGCCTGGACTTCGAGACCGGCGCGAAGCTGTCGGGATCGCGCTTCGCTTTCCTGAAGGGCCCGGCGGCCCGCCTGCACCGCGCGCTGGCGCAGTTCATGCTGGACGTGCAGACGACCGAGCACGGCTACACCGAGTGCTACACGCCCTACATCGTCAACCGCGAGATCCTGGAAGGCACCGGCCAGCTGCCCAAGTTCAAGGAGGACATGTTCTGGGTGCTGCGCGGCGGTGACGAGGAGCAGCAGGAGCAGTACCTGATCTCGACCTCGGAGATCTCGCTGACCAACACCGTGCGCGAGAGCGTGCTGAAGGCCGAGGACCTGCCGGTGAAGCTGACGGCGCACAGCCCGTGCTTCCGCTCGGAAGCGGGTTCGGCGGGGCGCGACACGCGCGGCTTGATCCGCCAGCACCAGTTCGACAAGGTCGAAATGGTGCGCATCGAGCAGCCCGAGCGCAGCATGGACGCGCTCGAGGAGATGACCGGCCACGCCGAGGCGGTGCTGCGCAAGCTCGGCCTGCCGTACCGCACCGTGCTGCTGTGCGCCGGCGACATGGGCTTCGGCTCGACCAAGACCTATGACCTGGAGGTGTGGGTGCCGGCGCAGAACACCTACCGCGAGATCAGCTCCTGCTCGAACATGGGCGACTTCCAGGCCCGCCGCATGCAGGCGCGCTTCAAGAACGCGCAGGGCAAGAACGAGCTGGTGCACACGCTGAACGGCTCGGGCCTGGCGGTGGGGCGGACGCTGGTGGCGGTGCTGGAGAACTACCAGCAGGCCGACGGCAGCGTCGCCGTGCCGGAAATGCTGCAGCCCTACCTGGGCGGGCTGAAGGTCCTGAAGGCCTGAGGCGGCGCGCCGCGGCGGCGGCGTTCGCACAATCTCCAAAGACTTGTTGCCAAGGCTCGGAAAACCTCGCTATACTCTTAGGCTTACTCGCTGACAACCACGGTGAGCACCGAATCAGGAGAGGTGGCAGAGTGGTTGAATGTACCTGACTCGAAATCAGGCGTACGGTAACCCCGTACCGGGGGTTCGAATCCCCCCCTCTCCGCCAAGATGCTTGTGAATCAAGCAGTTAGAAAACCCGCCTTGAGCGGGTTTTCTTTTTGGTCGGGCGAAATCCTGAAAACTCCGGGGCCAGTTTGGCGGAGCGCCGGCGTGAGGTATTGAATCACTCGATCATCATGCGCGCGCTGGCGTTCAACGCAAATGCAGCGAGCCCAGCGTCATCGGCCGGCTGGCGGCGAGGCGGGGCGCCTCGGCCAGCATGTTGAGGTCGGTGAGGAAGCGCTCGAACTCGCGCCCCTTGTCGTAGAAGGCGTTCGCGCCGTTCTGCACGCACAGCGGGGCGTAGATCTCCGCCTCGCGGTTGCTGAGGACCAGGATGGTCCCGCCGAAGCCGGCCATGCGGAGCTTGCGCAACACCTCCAGCCCCGATCCCGAAGCCAACGACAGGTCCAGCACGACCACGTGCGGCCGCGTCAGGCCGACCGTGCACAGCGCTTCCGCTTCCGTCGCGGCGATGCCGACCACCGACAGGAAGGGCTGCTCCTTCAGCGCCGCCAGCAGGTGCTTGCGCACCAGCGGCGAGTCTTCGACGAGAACGACTTTCATGATGGTGTCAATTTTGCGCTTTTCGAATTGACAAAATCATGTGGAAAACCGAGGGGGCTCGGGCGCACGTGAATTTGTGGAGCGCTCAGCCCCCATTCAGGGGGGCGGTGGCAGACTCCGCGACGGTCCTCTTCCAGGAGCATTGCCGTGAGCCTTTCCCCTGAGACCTTCGACGCGATCGTCATCGGTGCCGGCCAAGCCGGCCCGGCGCTGGCCGAGCGGATGTCGCAAGCCGGCTGGCGGGTCGCCGTCGTCGAGCGCTCGCGCGTCGGCGGCACCTGCGTGAATACCGGCTGCATCCCGACCAAGGCGATGGTCGCCAGCGCGCATGCCGCCTGGGTCGTGCGCGAGGCCGCACGCTGGGGCGTGCGCCCGCCGGAGCGCTTCGGCGTGGACCTGCCCGCGGTGGTCGCGCGCAAGGACCGCATCTCCGGCCAGTCGCGCCGCAATGTCGAGCAGTGGCTGCGCGGCATGGCGAACGTGGAACTGGTCATGGGCCACGCGCGCTTCGTCGATCCCCACACGATCACCGTCGGCGAGCGCCGGCTGAAGGCCGACCGCTTCTTCCTCAATGTCGGCGGCCGGCCGGCGCAGCCCGGCGTCGAGGGCCTGGACGCGGTGCCCTGGCTCACCAACGCGTCGATCATGGCGCTCGAGGAACTGCCTCGGCATCTGGTGGTCGTCGGCGGCAGCTACATCGGGCTGGAGTTCGCGCAGATGTTCCGGCGCTTCGGTTCGGCGGTCACCGTCGTGCAGCGGGGGCCACGATTGGTCCCGCGCGAGGACGCCGACGTGGCCGAGGCGCTGCGCGGGATCCTGGAGCGGGAAGGGCTGACGATCCGCACCGGCGCCGAATGCGTGAAGCTCGCGCCGGCCGACGAGGGCGTCGCCGTGCGGGTGAACTGCCAGACCGGCGAGCCGGAGGTCCGCGGCAGCCACGTGCTGATCGCGACGGGTCGCCGGCCCAACACCGACGACCTCGGCCTGGACCAGGCCGGCGTGCGCGTGGACGAGCGCGGTCATGTCGTCGTCGACGACCGGCTGCGCAGCAGCGTGCCGCACATCTGGGCGCTCGGGGACTGCAACGGCCGCGGCGCCTTCACCCACACCGCCTGGAACGACTTCGAGGTGGCTGCGGCCAACCTCTTCGACGGGGCCGAGCGCGGCATCGGCGATCGGGTCGTGACCTATGCGCTGTACACCGACCCACCCCTCGCGCGCATCGGCCTGAGCGAGCGCGAGGTGCGCACGAGCGGTCGTGCGGCGTTGATCGGCACGCGGCCGATGACGCGGGTGGGCCGGGCGATCGAGAAGGGTGAGACCGAAGGTTTCATCAAGCTGCTGGTCGACGCAGGTTCGAAGGCGATCCTCGGCGCGACGGTGCTCGGCGTCGATGGCGACGAGGCGGTGCAGTCGCTGCTCGATGTCATCGCGTCGAAGCGGCCGTACACCGAGGTGACGGCCGGCGGCGTGCGCATCCATCCCACCGTCAGCGAGCTGCTGCCGACGGTGCTGCAGTCGCTGAAGCCCTTGCTGCCGGCGACTGAGCCGGGCTGAGCCGCGCCGCGCTCGCGGGTATGGGGTTTGCCAATCGGGGGAACACCGCGACTGGCGGTTGTGAAAGGCCGCCGATGAACCGTCCCGCCGCTCGCCGTCCCGGCACGATCCCCGCGCTGCCCGCCGTTCCCGTGGCGGCGTCGGCCGGCGCAGGGGCGACGTCGCTGGCGGTGCATGTGGTCGAGGTCGTCGGCGCCGTGCCGCCGGACGAGGCGAACGAGGACTCGCCCTCGGGCCTGGCCTCCGCCGCCGACCGGCTCGGCGCGACCGAACTGGTGGAGCGCCTGCTCGAGCGCCTGGGTCCGGACGATGGCCTGCGCTTCACCGTCGTGTGTCCCGCCGACGGTGCGTTCGCGGAACGGATGCGCAGCCGGGGCGCCGAGGTCGTGATCGTCGCGATGCCCGACGACCCGCCCTGGCACGCGATCCAGGTGCTGGTGGGGCTGATCCGGAATCGGCAGGCGGACGTGCTGCACGCGCATTTGCCGAACGCTCACCGGCTGGCCGGTCTGGCGGGTGGCATCACGCGCACGCCGGTGCTCAGCTCGGTGCAGGGGTCCCAGTTGGACATGCCCGACCTCGAAGTGCACCGGCTGATCGCGAGCCAGCTCAGCGTTGTCAGCGAGGCCAGCTATTTCCATGCGCTGGGGCTGGGCATCGCGCAGGAGCGCATCAGCCTCGAGCCCTTCGACGCGCAGGCGGACGAGGACGCGATGGCTGCCAGCCTCGACGCGCTGGGCGAGCGCCTGCGCGGCGTCGCGGCGCAGGCGGCGGTTGCCGGGTCCCGCGGCGCGGCGCAGGCGCGCGCGCTCACGCAGCCGCTGACGCC
>NZ_VOSR01000698.1:0-8333 GCF_007997345.1 Mitsuaria sp. TWR114 | reverse complement strand
CGCCGCCGCGACCGCGCGCACCGCCTCCGGCCGGCCCAGGCGCGCGGCCAGCTCGCGGGGCTCGAAGGGTTTGGCCAGGTAATCGTCCGCGCCCAGCTCCAGGCCCACCACCCGGTCGGTCAGGTCGCCCCGCGCGGTCAGCATCAGGATCGGGATCTCGCGCCACGGCTCGCTGCCGCCGCGCACGCGCTTGCAGAAGGCGAAGCCGTCCATCTCCGGCAGCATGCCGTCCAGGATCAGCGCGTCGAAGCGCTCCTCGGCCAGCCGCGCCAGCGCGGCGCTCGGCCGCGTCACGGCGCTCAGCGCGAAGTCGAAACGCGCCAGGTAGCTCGCCAGCGGCGCGGCCAGCGCCTCGTCGTCGTCAATCAGCAGCAGTCGGTGCATCGTGCCGTCCATTGTGCCCAGCCGCCTGGCCCGGGGAGCCGTCGGCGCCCGCGGCGCGCGTGTGCCGGACCAGCGTGATGGCGCGCTCCGGGCAGCCTTCACGCAGTGGCCGCCAGGCCCGGCAGGCGTCGGCATTCGGCGTGAAGGCCTGCTGCCAGCCGTGCGCATAACCGCGCAGCTTGCCGAAGAGGCTCAGGTCCTTGCGGCGCTCCGCCGGCAAGGTGCCGACCGAGAACACGCCATAGGGGCAGACCTCGACGCAATCGCCCTTGCCTTCGCAGCGGTTGCGGTCGATGACCGGCCGCAGCAGCCCCGGAGGCTGCCGGCAGTCGCNNCCCCGGTCGTTGGCAGCGCCGTGACCGTCGCGACGGTCGTGGCCACCCCGGCCGCCGTCGCGTCCGGCGCGGCGACGCAGCCGGCGCAACAGGAAGCGCAGCATCTGCTGCTGGTCGAAGTCGAGCGCGTCGAAGAAGTCGCCGACGGCCGCCACCAGCGCGGGACCGGTCGCCCGCAGCGCCTCGACCTGGCCGTCGAAGAGTTCCTGCGCCTCCTCGCGGCGGAAGTTGTCGCTCTCGATCAGCCGGGCGACCTCCGGACCACGGGCCAGCGCCTTGACCGCGCGCCGCGCCGTGCCGAGCTGGTCGACCAGGCGCTCCAGCAGCTCGGCCTGGCTGTCGCTCAGGTCCAGAAAGGCGCGGGCCCGGGCTTGCAGCCGCCCGCCGCGGCGACCGTGGGCATCGGGTCCCAGGCCCCCGCCGAAGCCGCTCCACCCATCACCGCCGTGGTGACCAGGGCCACCGTGGTGGCGGTGGCGGCCGTGTCGGAATTGCTCGCGTCCGAGCCCGCCCCAGCCCCACGGGAAACCGCCGAAACCGGCGAACCGGTGCCAGGGGCCGTGGACGGGCAGCGGGCCGTAGAAGCCATCGTCACACACAGGGCCGAAAGGACCGAAGCGACCATCGTGGCCGAAGTGAGCGTGCTGACGTTCATGGTGGTGGCTCCAGCGTCGAAACAGGTGCATGGTGCAGTTCCTCGGTAAAGCCCGGTTGTCCGGGCGGTGAATCCATGTCGCCATGATTCCCATGCCGCCTCGTCGGGGCATCTCACCGCGGTATCGCTGCTTTTCGTTTTGTATCGCCCCCTGCCCACCCGACGGAATGCCTCCAAGGGGGGAGGCAGCGCCTCTGCTGACACGACGCGTCAGGGGGCCGGTTTTCGACATCCCCCGCCCGGGCGACGGCTCTCCCCCTCTCGGCTGTCCCCCGTTCCACGCGCCCCCGACGGGGCTCGCCGGAGCCATGGCCCTCTACAATCGCCGGCTCCGTGTCCCTCGCCTAGATGACACCGCCTCGCGGCGGAGCGCCCCCATGACCGAACTCGCCAAGTCCTTCGAACCCGCCTCTCTCGAAGCCCATTGGGGCCCGCTGTGGGAGTCCAAGGGCCTCTACGAGCCGACGCTCGATCCGGCCAGGCCGTCGTTCAGCATCCAGCTGCCGCCGCCCAACGTCACCGGCACGCTGCACATGGGGCACGCGTTCAACCAGACCATCATGGACTCGCTGACGCGCTACCACCGGATGCGCGGCCACAACACGCTGTGGGTCCCCGGCACCGACCACGCCGGCATCGCCACGCAGATCGTCGTCGAGCGCCAGCTGCAGGGCCAGGGCCAGAGCCGCCACGACCTGGGCCGCAAGAACTTCGTCGCCCGCGTCTGGGAATGGAAGCAGCAGTCCGGCTCCACCATCACGCAGCAGATGCGCCGCATGGGCGACTCGGTGTCCTGGGGCCACGAGTACTTCACGATGGACGACAAGCTGTCGACCGTGGTCGTCGACACCTTCGTCAAGCTCTTCGACGAAGGCCTGATCTACCGCGGCAAGCGCCTGGTCAGCTGGGACCCGATCCTGAAGTCCGCCGTCTCCGACCTCGAGGTCGAGAGCGAGGAGGAGGAAGGTTCGCTGTGGCACATCCGCTATCCGCTGGCCGATGGCGGCGAGTCGCTGGTCGTGGCGACCACGCGGCCCGAGACCATGCTGGGCGACACCGCCGTGATGGTCCACCCCGAGGACGAGCGCTACAAGCACCTGATCGGCCAGCAGGTGAAGCTGCCCATCACCGGCCGCCTGGTGCCGGTGATCGCCGACGAGTACGTCGACAAGGCATTCGGCACCGGCGTCGTCAAGGTCACGCCGGCCCACGACACCAACGACTACCAGGTCGGCCAGCGCCATCAGCTGCCGATGCTGACCATCTTCACGCTGGACGCGACCGTCGTCGACACGATGGACGAGATCCCGGCCGAGTACCGCGGCCTGGACCGCTTCGCGGCGCGCAAGGCGATCGTCAAGGCGCTGGAGGAGCAAGGCCTGCTGGTCGAGGTCAAGAAGCACAAGCTGATGGTCCCGCGCTGCACGCGCACCGGGCAGATCGTCGAGCCGATGCTGACGGACCAGTGGTTCGTCGCCACCAGCAAGCCGGGCAAGGACGGCAAGTCCATCGCGCAGAAGGCCATCGACGTGGTCGCCAGCGGCGAGGTCAGGTTCGTGCCCGAGAACTGGGTCAACACCTACAACCAGTGGATGGGCAATATCCAGGACTGGTGCATCTCGCGCCAGCTCTGGTGGGGCCACCAGATCCCGGCCTGGTTCGGCACGGGCGGCGAGATCTTCGTCGCCCATGACGAGGCCGAGGCGCAGGCCAAGGCCGCCGCCGCCGGCTACACCGGCCCGCTCAAGCGCGACGAGGACGTGCTGGACACCTGGTACTCGTCGGCGCTGGTGCCGTTCTCGACGCTGGGCTGGCCGGCCAGGACCCTCGAGCAGGACCTGTTCCTGCCCTCGTCGGTGCTGGTCACCGGCTACGACATCATCTTCTTCTGGGTCGCCCGGATGATCATGATGACGACGCACTTCACCGGCAAGGTGCCCTTCAAGCATGTGTACATCCACGGCCTGGTGCTGGACGCGCAAGGCAAGAAGATGAGCAAGTCCGAGGGCAACGTGCTGGATCCGGTCGACCTGATCGACGGCATCGAGCTGGCCCCGCTGCTGGACAAGCGCACCCAGGGTCTGCGCAAGCCCGAGACCGCGCCCAAGGTCCGCAAGGCCACCGAGAAGGAATTCCCCGAAGGCATTCCCGGCTACGGCGCCGACGCGCTGCGTTTCACCTTCGCGGCAATGGCGACGCTGGGCCGCAGCGTCAACTTCGACAGCAAGCGCTGCGAGGGCTACCGCAACTTCTGCAACAAGCTGTGGAACGCCACCCGCTTCGTGCTGATGAACACGCAAGGCCAGGACTGTGGCCTGGTCGAGCACTCGAAGGAGCAATGCGCGCCAGGCGGCAGCGCGCACGGTTACCTGCAGTTCTCGCAGGCCGACCGCTGGATCGTCAGCGAGCTGCAGCAGGTCGAGCAGGCCGTCGCGCAGGGCTTCGCCGACTACCGCCTGGACCAGGTCGCCAACGCGATCTATTCCTTCGTGTGGGACGAGTACTGCGACTGGTATCTGGAGCTGGCCAAGGTGCAGCTGCAGACCGCGCAGGCCGAGGGCAACGAGGCCGCGCAGCGCGGCACGCGCCGCACGCTGATCCGCGTGCTCGAGACCATCCTGCGTCTGCTGCACCCGATCGCGCCCTTCATCACCGAGGAACTCTGGCAGACCGTCGCGCCGATCGCCGGCCGCAAGTCGACCGACTACCTGGTGACCGCGCCCTACCCGGTCGCGCAGCCCGAGCGCATCGACCCGCAGGCCATCGCCTGGGTCGAGCAGCTCAAGGCCGTGGTCGGCACCTGCCGCAGCCTGCGCGGCGAGATGGGCCTGAGCCCGTCCGACCGCGTGCCGCTGCTGGCCGGCGGCGACCTGTCCTTCCTGCGCGAGGCCGCGCCGGCGCTGAAGGTGCTGGCCAAGCTGCAGAGCGTCGAGCTGATCGAGGACGAGGCGGCGTTCAACCAGCAGAGCGCGATGTCGCCGGTGCTGGTGCATGGCGCGGCGCGCCTGGCGCTGAAGGTGGAGATCGACGTCGAGGCCGAGCGTGCCCGCATCGCCAAGGAGATCGCCCGGTTGGAAGGCGAGGTCGCCAAGGCCAATGCCAAGCTGGGCAACGAGAGCTTCGTGGCGCGCGCGCCGGCGGCCGTCGTGGAGCAGGAACGTCAGCGCATCGCCGACTTCAGCGCCACCGTGGTTCGGCTAAAAGATCAGGCAGCGCGCCTGGGTGGGTCGGCCTGAACTCGGCCTGCGTCGCGGGTGTGGACAGGATCTCCGAGATCCGCCGCGCCACGCTCCACGCGGCGCGCATCCGTGACTCCCGGGTCGTCGCCGCCACGCGCGGCGTGACCTGCAGACCGGGCGCCCCATGCAAGGGCGCCGGCTTCCATCAGGCCGGGCTCCATCAGGTCCAGCCACGCGGCCAGCAATCGGCCGCCATGCAGCGCGTCCGCCAGCGCCTGTTCGTCGAACAGGGCCGAGTGCGAGGTCGACACCAGCACCTGCGACGGCTTGCAGAAGTTCAGCACCCGCTCGCCGATCAGGCCGCGGTAGCGCGGGAAATACGCCAGCTGCACGCTGACGCCGTCGGCGGCCTGCATCAGCTCGCGCAGTCCATAGGGTTCGATGCCCCATTGCGCCCAGAGCGGATCGGCATGGTGCAGGCTGGGGTCATAACCGATCACCCGCGCACCAAACACCGGCAGCAGCGTGGCGAGCTGGCGCGCCGAAGGCGTCAGGCCCACCAGGCCGATGGTGGCGCAACCGAGCTCTCGTCCCACCCACTGCCCGTCCGCGCCCTGCACCGGCACGCGGCGCAGCAGCGCCAGCAAGGCGCCGATGACGAACTCCGCTTCGGCCGAGGCCGCCGCGGTCGGCGCGCGCACCACTTCGATGTTGGCGGCGCGGCAGGCTTCCAGATCGATGTTCTCCGCGCCGGCGCCGATGCGCCCGACGGCACGCAGTCGCGGCGCGCGGCGGACCGTGTCCGCATCCAGCGCGACGGAGGCGGGCAGGAAAATTGCCTGGGCCTGCGCAACATGCTCTCTCAGCGTCAGCGGCGCGTCCGCCGGCTCGGGGGCGACCTGCACGGCATGGCGCTCCGCCAGCCATTCCAGGACGTCTGCCTCCAGCGGTTCCAGGACTAGCACTGACATGAGGGGTTTGGAGAGGATTGTTTGATTTTCTTTCAGTAGCGCCATGCAAGAATGCCGGCGCAATTACCGTTGGAGTGTACGTAAATGGCCCTCATCAACAAGGCAATCTTCCCGGTTGCTGGACTTGGCACTCGCTTCCTGCCCGCCACCAAGGCGCAGCCCAAGGAGATGCTGCCGGTGGTCGACAAGCCGCTGATCCAGTACGCAGTGGAGGAGGCCTACGCGGCCGGCATCCGCCAGATGATCTTCGTGAATGGACGTAACAAGCGCGCCATTCCCGATCACTTCGACACCGCATTCGAACTCGAGACCGAACTCGAGGCCGCCGGCAAGAAGGAACTGCTCGCGCTGGTCCATTCGATCAAGCCCGACGACATGGAGTGCATCTACATCCGCCAGCCCAAGGCCCTGGGCCTGGGCCACGCGGTGCTGTGCGCGCAATGCGTGGTCGTCAACGAGCCCTTCGCGGTGCTGCTGGCCGACGACCTGATGGTGGGCAAGCCGCCGGTGCTCAAGCAGATGGTGGACCAGTTCTCCGAATGGCAGGCCTCCATCCTGGCCGTCCAGGAAGTGCCCGCCGAGCACACCAAGCGCTACGGCATCGTGGCAGGCTCTGCCATCAGCGACCGCCTGATGGACCTGACCCACATGGTCGAGAAGCCCAATCCCGAGGACGCGCCGTCGCGCCTGGGCGTGGCCGGCCGCTACATCCTGACGCCGGGCGTGTTCCGCGAGATCGCCACGCAGCCGCGCGGCGTCGGCGGCGAGATCCAGCTGACGGACGGCATCGCCGCGCTGATGCGCCGCGAGAAGGTCTTCGCCTTCCGCTATGACGGCAAGCGCTACGACTGCGGCAGCAAGGAAGGTTTCCTGCAGGCCAACGTCGAGCTCGCGCTGGACCATCCGCAACTGGGCGCCAGCTTCCGCGAGTACCTGAAGTCGCTGGAAATCTGACCGCCCTGAACTTCTGACGGCAGGACTTCCCGTCACTGTCCCGTCATGAAGCACGAAGGCCACGCAACGCGTGGCCTTCTTCGTTTCCGGATCTGCGCTCAGCGGCGCTTGAGCACGTGGATGAACTCGTCGCCGGCGCTGGTCTGTTCGACCAGCTCATTGCCGGTCTGGCGCGAGAAGGCCTGGAAGTCGCGCATCGATCCCGGGTCGGTCGCGACCACCTTGAGCAGCTGGCCGCTTTCCATTTCCGCCAGCGCCTTCTTGGCCTTGAGGATGGGCAGCGGGCAGTTCAGTCCGCGGGTGTCGAGTTCCTTGTGGATGTCCATGTGTGTGTCCTGACCGGCGCGCGCACCGGCGATGTGGCGGATTCTAGTCAGCCCGGCTCAGCTGCGCGGCGCCATCCACTTCGGCTCGAGGCCGCGGCCGCGCAGCCAGTCCGCCAGCGCCTGGCCGGTGCCGGCGGGCCAGCATTCGAGCTGCTCCGGTGGCGTCAGCGAGTACTCGACCAGCTCCGGCGACAGCGTGACCTCGCCGCGCGCCGGCACGTGGTACGCGATGATGACCTGGTTCTTCTTCTGGAAGTCATAGACGCCGATCAGCGTCGCGCCCAGCGCCTCGAGCGAGGTCTCCTCCAGCACCTCGCGCCGGATGCCCTCTTCCGGCGACTCGCCGGCCTCCATGAAGCCGGTGATCAATCCGAAGAAGCGCCCCGGCCAGGCGGCGTTGCGGGCGAGCAAGACCTGGCCCTCGCGGTCGACGCACTCGACCACCGCCGCCAGCACCGGCGTCGGATTGTTCCAGTGGGTGAAGTCGCAGCGGGGGCAGCGCAGCCGGGTCTTGGGGCCGCCGTCCTCCGGCAGTTCGATCCACGCCAGTTCGCTGGCGCATTGCGGGCAGAAGCGGAAGGTCATGGGCAAAGGCGCGCGGCGCCGTCGGGTCACGATCCGGCGATCATCCCCGATCGCCGGCCACCCGTCATGCCATCAGGCCATCAGGCCGTCAGGCCGTCAGACCATCAAGCCGGGAACACGCCGGTCGACAGGTAACGGTCGCCGCGGTCGCAGACGACGAACACGATCGTCGCGTTGCTCACCTGGCGCGCGATCTGCATCGCGACCCAGCAGGCGCCCGCGGCCGAGATGCCGCCGAACAGGCCTTCCTCGCGGGCCAGCCGGCGGGCCATGTCCTCGGCATCGGACTGGCCGACCAGCACCAGCTCGTCCACCGTTTCCGGGCGGTAGATCTTGGGCAGGTAGGCCGGCGGCCACTTGCGGATGCCGGGGATGCGCGAGCCCTCCGCCGGCTGCGCGCCGACGATGCGCACTTCCGGGTTCTGCTCCTTCAGGAAGCGCGACACGCCGGTGATGGTGCCGGTCGTGCCCATCGCGCTGACGAAGTGGGTGACGCGGCCGCCGGTGTCGCGCCAGATCTCGGGACCGGTGGTCTCGTAATGGATGCGGGGGTTGTCGCCATTGGCGAATTGATCGAGCACGCGGCCCTTGCCGTCACGCTGCATCTGCTCGGCCAGGTCGCGGGCGTATTCCATGCCGCCGGAGCGCGGCGTCAGGATCAGTTCCGCGCCGAAGGCCTTCATCGTCTGGGCGCGCTCGACCGACAGGTCCTCCGGCATGATCAGCACCATCCGGTAGCCGCGGATCGCCGCGGCCATCGCCAGCGCGATGCCGGTGTTGCCGGAGGTCGCCTCGATGAGCGTGTCGCCGGGCTTGATCTCGCCGCGCTCCTCGGCGCGCCGGATCATGCTGATGGCCGGACGATCCTTGACCGAGCCCGCCGGGTTGTTGCCCTCCAGCTTGGCCAGCAGCACATTGCCGCGCGCGGCCAGCGCCGGGCCCAG
>NZ_VOSR01000697.1:0-3553 GCF_007997345.1 Mitsuaria sp. TWR114 | reverse complement strand
ATCCTCGGCGAAGGCCGGCTCGCCGGCCGGGCCACGGAGCGCTTCGACGAGCTGCTGGACACCGCGCCGGGGCCTGCATTGGACGCCGCCCATGCGCAGGTCGGTCCGGACACCATCGTCAAGCTGATGTTCACCTCGGGCTCGACCAAGGCGCCCAAGGGCGTGATCGTGACGCAGCGCATGTGGTGCGCCAACCAGCAGATGACGCTGCAGACGCTGCCCTTCCTGGCGGAGGAGCCGCCGGTGGTGCTGGACTGGCTGCCGTGGAATCACACCTTCGGCGGCAACCACAACCTGGGCATCGTGCTCTACAACGGCGGCAGCCTCTACATCGACGAGGGCAAGCCGGTGCCGGGCCGCTTCGAGGACACGCTGCGCAACCTGCGCGAGATCGCGCCGACGATCTTCTTCAACGTGCCCAAGGGGTATGACGAGCTGGTCTCGGCGCTGCGGGCCGACACCGCGCTGCGCGACCACTTCTTCAGCCGGCTGCGCCTGGTGGAATGCGGCGGCGCGGGGCTCTCGGCCAAGACGCTGGACGCCTTCAACCAGCTGGCCGAGGCGGCCATCGGCGAACGCATCCGCCTGGCCGCGGGGCTGGGCATGACCGAGACCGCCCCGACCTGCACCTTCGCCATCCCCGAGGCCAGCCGGCCCGGCTTCATCGGCTGCCCGGTGCCCGGCGTGGAGGTCAAGCTGGTGCCGGCCGGCGACAAGCACGAGGTGCGCTTCCGCGGCCCCAATGTGATGCCCGGCTACTGGCGCGAGCCCGAGCTGACGCGCGAGGCCTTCGACGACGAGGGCTACTACCGCACCGGCGACGCCGCGCGGCCCGCCGATCCCGCCGACCCGGCCCAGGGCCTGATGTTTGACGGCCGCATCGCCGAGGACTTCAAGCTGTCCACCGGCACCTTCGTCAGCGTCGGACCGCTGCGCGCGCGCGTGGTCGCGCTGGGTTTCCCCTGCGTGCACGACGCGGTCGTCACCGGCCTGGGGCGCGACGAGATCGGCCTGCTGATCGTGCCGCGCCTGGGCGAGGTCCGCCGGCTGGCGGAGCTGCCCGACAGCCTGCCCGCCGCCCAGGTGCTGGCCCATGCGATCGTGCGCGGCTTCTTCCAGGACCTCGCCGACCAGCTCTGGGCCCAGGGCACCGGCAGCGCCAACCGCCCGGCGCGGCTGCTGCTGCTCGCCGAGCCGCCGTCCATCGACGGCGGCGAGATCACCGACAAGGGCTCGATCAACCAGCGCGCGGTGCTGAGCCGCCGCGCGGCGCTGGTCGAGCTGCTGCACGAGGCCGCCGACGGCCATCCCGACGTCATCACCCCCCACCGCTGACCACCATGAACCTCACTGGACAAGCCGCCCTCGTCACCGGCGCCGGCTCCGGCCTCGGCGAAGCCGTGGCCCGCACCCTCGCCGCCCAAGGCGTTCGCGTCGCGCTGCTCGACATCAACGAAGCCGGCGCGCGCCGCGTGGCCGACGACCTTGGCGCCGACCGCGCGCTGGCGCTGCGCTGCGACATCACCGATGCCGCCTCCGTCACCGCCGCGCTGGACGCCGCCACGGCCGCCCACGGCCCGGCCCGCGTCCTCATGAACGTCGCCGGCATCGGCACCGCCAAGCGCATCGTGCAGCGCGACGGCTCGCCGGCGCCGCTGGAGGACTTCGAGCGCGTCGTGCGCATCAACCTGATCGGCACCTACAACATGACGCGCCTGGCGGTGAGCCGCATCGTGGCGCTGGCGCCGCTGGCCGACGGCGAACGCGGTGTCGTCGTCAACACCGCCTCGGTCGCCGCCTTCGATGGCCAGGTCGGCCAGGAGGCCTACTCGGCCTCCAAGGGCGGCATCGTCGGCATGACGCTGCCGCTGGCGCGCGACCTCGCCCAGTTCGGCGTGCGCGTCTGCACCATCGCGCCCGGCCTGTTCGCCACCCCGCTGATGAAGGAATTGCCCGAGGAGGTGCAGCAGAACCTGGCCGCGTCCATCCCCTTCCCCAAGCGCCTGGGCCTGCCCGAGGAATTCGCCGCGCTGGCCGCGCACATCGTCGCCAACGGCCACCTCAACGGCGAGGTCATCCGCCTCGACGGCGCGCTGCGCATGGCGCCGCGCTGAGCGCGCCGGTCCCGCCCCAGGCCCGTTCCCGAGGAGTTCCCATGTTCATCACCAACACCTGGTACGTCGCCGCCCGCAGCGAGGAGGTCGGCACCGACAAGCCGCTGGGCCGCAAGATCTGCAACCATGCGATGGCCTTCTTCCGCGACAGCGCCGGCGCCGTCCGCGCGGTGGAGGACTTCTGCCCGCACCGCGGCGCGCCACTGTCGCTGGGCCGCGTGAACGGCGACACCCTGGTCTGCGGCTACCACGGCCTGGCCATGGGCGGCGACGGCAGGACCGTGTCCATGCCCTGCCAGCGCGTGCGCGGCTTTCCGGCCATCCGCAGCTTCCCGGTCCATGAGGCGCACGGCTTCATCTGGGTCTGGCCGGGCGACGCCGCGCAGGCGGACCTGGCCGCGCTGCCGGCCTTCGAGTGGCTGGGCAACCCGGCCTTCGGTTACGGCGGCGGCCTGTACCACATCGCCTGCGACTACCGGCTGATGATCGACAACCTGATGGACCTCACGCACGAGACCTATGTGCATGCCGGCAGCATCGGCCAGAAGGAGATCGACGAGATCCCCTGCACCACGCGCGTGGACGGCGACCACGTCATCACCGAGCGCCACATGCAGGGCATCGAGGCGCCGCCGTTCTGGCGGATGGCGCTGCGCATGAACGGCCTGCCCGAGGACCAGCCGGTGGACCGCTGGCAGATCTGCCACTTCACGCCGCCCAGCCACATCATGATCGAGGTCGGCGTGGCGCTGGCCGGCCATGGGGGCTACGAGGCGCCCGACGAGGTCAAGGCGGCGAGCTGGGTGGTGGACTTCATCACCCCGGAGACCGACACCTCCATCCACTACTTCTGGGGCATGGCGCGCAAGTTCAAACCCCAGGACCCGGCGCTCACCGAGCAGATCCGCGAAGGCCAGGGCCGGATCTTCGCCGAGGACCAGGAGATGCTGGAGCGCCAGCAGCAGAACCTGCTGGCCTGGCCGCAACGCCAGCTGCTGATGCTCAACATCGACGGCGGCGGCGTGCAGTCGCGCAAAGTCATCGATCGGCTGATGGCGGCGCGGGCATGAGCGCGCCGATCCTCGCGCCCATCACGGCGCTGATCCCCGTCCGCGTCCAGGCCAAGCCGCCGCCGCGCGGGACGTCTGCGCCGTCACCCTCGTGGCCGCCGATGGCGGCGCCCTGCCCGCGTTCACCGCCGGCGCGCATGTGGACGTCCATCTGCCGGGCGGCCTGGTGCGGCAGTACTCCCTCAGCAACGATCCCGCCGAGACCCATCGCTACGTGCTGGGCGTGCTGCTGGAAGCGACCTCGCGCGGCGGATCGCGCGCGGTGCATGAGCAGTTGATGCCGGGCCAGACGCTGCAGATCGGCGCGCCGCGCAATCATTTCCCGCTGGTGCCGTCGGCCCGTCGCAGCCTGCTGATCGCCGGCGGCAT
>NZ_VOSR01000696.1:0-928 GCF_007997345.1 Mitsuaria sp. TWR114 | reverse complement strand
CGACCGGCCGCATCGCGGCCGGTCATCGCTTTTGGACGCCGCGGTTGCGGCGCCTCGATCAATTGCCGCCGCCGGCCGGATCGGAGGACGGCATCACCACCGTCGCCCCGCTGGCATTGGCCGGCGTGCCCATCATGACCTGGAGGCGTCCCGTGTCGGTGCTGACGTTCGGACCGAGCCGCAGCGTGGAGTCGCGATCGTCCAGCCGCACCAGGTGCGAGCGCACGCCGCTGAACTGCGAGTCGTCGATCGACACGTTGGCCTTGATCGGCTGGCCGCCCAGCGTCACCAGCAGCTGGCCGACGTCCTCGGCGTAGACGCCGCTGAGCTTCACGTTGGCATCGCCGTTGATCTGGATCGCCTTGTCATGCGAGTGCCGGAACGAGGAGTTCCTGATCTCGACCTCGGCGGGCCGGTCGTTGGGAATCGACGCCGGGGAGATCCCCGCCAGCTGGGCGTCGTGGGCGCGGTTGCCGGGCCCGTCGATGGTGATCATGTCGTCCGGGCCGCCGTGCACCGCGTGCACGTTGTCGATCTTGGCGTCGCCCAGCAGGTGCACGCCGTCACCCCCCTGGAACTGCACGTTCTTGAGCGTGGCGCCCGGGCCGAGGATGAAGACCGGCTGGTACGTCTCGGCCGAATTGCCGCTCAGCCCCGACCCGGCGGTGAACAACTGGTTCTTGCCGTCGAAGGTCTCGCCCGGGCCGACGACGATGGGCTTGTTCACCACGACCTCGCCGCGATGCGGCGGCAGCACCGAGGTCGCGGGGGTACTGCTGGACACCGGACCCGCGTCGTCGGGCTTGGCGGGAGCGCCGACCGAAGGTGCCGGCGCCGGTGCGGGCGCGAGCAGCGGATCGGGCGTCGCCGGAGCCGGGGCATGGCCGTGATGGTGGTGGTGATGGCCATGAGCTGGAGCTGGAGCTGG
>NZ_VOSR01000695.1:0-863 GCF_007997345.1 Mitsuaria sp. TWR114 | reverse complement strand
GCGATGCCGGCATCGTTGTCCTGGCCGCGTTCGAACGCGTTGGCCGAGACCACCGCCACGGCGGGCGCCTGCACGCCCAGGTCACCCAGCATGCGCCGCAGCCGCCGGATCGTCTCCCAGCCGTCGATGCCCGGCATCGCCAGGTCCATCAGCACCGCGTCGGGCACCCAGCCGGCGGCGACCAGGTCCAGCGCGTCGTGACCGCTGCAAGCCTCGCGCACGGTGAAGCCCAGCGGCTCCAGCAGTTCGATCAGCAGCTGGCGGTCGTCCGATTCGTTGTCGACCACCAGCACCCGTGGCGACGCGCCGTCCAGGCCGATGCGTTCCTTCGCGACGCGTCGCATGCGCGGCGTGTCCCAGATGCGGCCGTGCAGTTCCGGCAGGAACAGCCGCACCCGGAAGGTCGAGCCCTGGCCCGGCGTGCTGGTCGCGGACATCTCGCCGCCCATCAGCTCGGTCAGCATCTTCGCGATGGTCAGCCCCAGTCCCGCGCCCGGCGCGCCACCGGTGCCGCGGGTTCCGCGCGCGAAGGGCTCGAAGATGCGCGCCAGCTCCGCGGCGTCCATGCCGGGGCCGGTGTCGGCGATCTCCAGCGTCGCCATCTCACGGCCGTGGCGCACCCGCAGCGTGACCTCGCCCGCGGCGGTGAACTTGATCGCGTTGCCCAGCAGGTTGATGAGGATCTGCCGCAGCCGCTGCTCGTCGGCGCGCACCCAGCCGGGCAGCGCGCCCTGCGGCTCGAAGCGGAAGCCCAGCCCCTTGGCCGCGGCCTGCGGCTCGAACATGTCGGCCAGCTCGCGCAGCAGCTCGTCGAAGCGGACCGGCCCCGGCTCCAGGCTCAGCCGGCCGGCCTCGATGCGGGC
>NZ_VOSR01000694.1:0-936 GCF_007997345.1 Mitsuaria sp. TWR114 | reverse complement strand
GGAAGGTCGAGCCCTGGCCCGGCGCGGACTCGACCCAGATGCGGCCGCCCATCATCTCGACGAGCTGCTTGCAGATCGCCAGCCCCAGGCCGCTGCCGCCGTAGCGGCGGGTGGTGGAGCTGTCGGCCTGGCTGAAGCTCTGGAACAGCCGCGCCTGCTGCTCGGGCGTCATGCCGATGCCGGTGTCGCGGACGCGGAAGTGCAGCTCGACCTCCGGCGTGGCGAGGGCGTCCAGCGCCGCCGCCTCACGCGCGCCGAGCGCGACCGACTCGATGCCGACGATGATCTCGCCGCGGTCGGTGAACTTGGCGGCGTTGTTGCCCAGGTTGACCAGCACCTGGCCCAGCCGCAGCGGATCGCCGATCAGCGCGGTCGGCAGGTCCGGCGGCACGTTCAGCAGCAGCTCCAGCCCCTTGTCCTCGACGCGGAAACCGATCAGGTTGACCAGATGGTCCAGCACGTCCTCCATGCGGAAGGGCACGTATTCCAGGCTGAGCTTGCCGGCCTCGATGCGGCTGAAATCCAGGATGTCGTCGATGACGCCCAGCAGGTTCTCGGCGGAGCGGTGCACCTTCTCGATGTAGTTGCGCTGGCGCGCATCCAGCCCGGTCTGCAGCGCCAGGTGGGACATGCCGATGATCGCGTTCATCGGCGTGCGGATCTCGTGGCTCATGTTGGCCAGGAAGTCCGACTTGGCCCGGGTGGCCTCCTCGGCATCCTCCTTGGCCTGGCGCAGCGCGTCCTGGGCGCGTTCGCGGTCCTCCAGCAGGGCCTCGAGCTGGCGGTGGTGCGCCTGCAGCTCGAGGTCCTTGCGGTCGCGCGCCGCGCCGTGGGCCAGGCTGCGCAGCGAGCGCCAGCAGCCCGAAGGCCAGTGAGACGGCCGCCATCAGCATGGGCGGCGGGGTAGTCGGGCAGCAGCAGCGGCGTGACGAAGAC
>NZ_VOSR01000693.1:0-1535 GCF_007997345.1 Mitsuaria sp. TWR114 | reverse complement strand
CCTTGACCGCGTCGGCGCCGGCGTGCCGCTCGAGGACCAGCGCCTGTGGCTGCCCATCGCCAAGGGACGGCCGGTCGTCCTGGACAGCCGGCGTGCCGATCCGTCCGACCCGGCCTCGCCCGAGGTCGACTTCCGCCTGGACGGCCTCTCGCCGGACCGCGAGTTCTACGTCGTGCGCGCGACGCTGGCCGCCGGCAGCGAACTGCTCTGGATCTCCCGCGCCGACGGCACCCGCTACGCGATGCACGGCAACGTCCATCCGTCGCCGGACGGGCGCCACCTGGTGGTCACCCATGCGTCCCCGGGCACCGAATTCAACGGCGTCGTCATCTGGCGCCGCGAGGAAGGTCGCCTGGTCGAGCGCTACCGCTTCCAGCCCACGCCGGACCAGACGGCCGTCAGCTTCCGCTTCCTGCGCTGGCGCGACGCCGACACCATCGAACTGGCGCAGTTCGCCGAGGTCGACCCCTCGACCTGCGGCCTGGGCACGCTGAGCGCCACCGCCCTGCTGTCCCGCAAGGGCGAGCGCTGGATCCTGCGCAGCGCCAGCGCCCCGCGCTGCGAGCCGTGACCCCGCGATCGCCGCGGGCTTAACACGTTCTTCAAGTCCCGTCGGACAGTCGAATTGCATCTGATGTGACGCTCGGTAATCGAACTTGTAACAGCGCCGAAGGCGGACCTAGGATTTCATCGATCCTTCAATTTCAGGTCCGCTCATGAACCCACAAGCCTCCCGCCAAGACGCCGTCCGCCCCTCGCTGGCCAAGCGCGCGATCGCCTCGACGCTGATCGTCTCCTGCTCCCTGATGGCGCTGCCGATGCACGCCAGCGCCCAGGTCGTGCCCACCGACGCCCTGGTGCAGCAGGACGCGCCCGCCGGCACCGCCGCCGACAGCCGCGTGCGCGTCAATGCCTTCTTCGCCCGCGAGGACGTGCGCCAGGCGATGGTCAAGGAAGGCGTGAATCCGGCCGACGCCCAGTCGCGCGTGGACGCGATGTCCGATGACGAGATCCGCGCGCTGGACGGCCGCATCGCGCAGGCCCCGGCCGGCGGCGACGTGCTGGGCGTGATCTTCGCGGTCTTCGTGATCCTGCTGGTGACCGACATCCTGGGCTTCACCAAGGTCTTCCCGTTCACCCGCTCGATCCGCTGAGGTCCGCATGCGCGTCGTCCGGTCGTCCCGGTCCCTGCTCCCGCTGGCCGCTCCCGCGCTGGCGCTGGCCCTGCTGCTGGGGGGCTGCGCGAGCACGCCGCCGCAGCTGAAGGCGCTGGAAGCGCAGTGGCCCGCGGACCTGCCGGCGCGCGTGGACCTGTCCGCGAAGACGCCCTTCATCGCGCAGGACGACTATGAATGCGGCCCGGCCGCGCTCGCGATGCTGCTGCGCACCGCCGGCAAGACCGCGACCGTCGAGCAGCTCAAGCCGCAGGTCTTCCTGCCGGGCCGCAAGGGCTCGCTGCAGACCGAGATGCTGGTGGCCACGCGCCGCCAGGGCCTGCCCGCCTACGTGCTGCCGCCGCGGCTGGACGCGCTGCT
>NZ_VOSR01000692.1:0-6783 GCF_007997345.1 Mitsuaria sp. TWR114 | reverse complement strand
GGCGCAGCTGCGCGAGCTGCACGAGGCCGGTGTGCGCGGCGTGCGCTTCAACTTCGTCAAGCGCCTCGTCGACTCCACCCCGCGCGACGAGCTGATGGAGATCGCCCACCGGGTGAAGGCGCTGGGCTGGCACGTGGTCCTCTACTTCGAGGCGCCCGACCTGCCCGAGCTGTGGGACTTCTTCGCCGCGCTGCCCACCACCGTCGTGGTCGATCACATGGGCCGGCCCGACGTCACCCAGCCGGTGGACGGCCCCGCGTTCGCGCTGTTCCTGCGCTTCCTGCGCGAGCATCCCTTCGTCTGGAGCAAGGTCACCTGCCCGGAGCGGCTCTCGGCCAGCGGCCCGCCGGCGCTGAATGGCGAGACCGAGCCCTACCGCGACGTGATCCCCTTCGCGCGCCGCGTCGTCGAGGAGTTCCCGGACCGCGTGCTCTGGGGCACCGACTGGCCGCATCCCAACCTCAAGGACCACATGCCCGACGACGGCCTGCTGGTCGACCTCATCCCGCGCATCGCGCCCACCGCCGCGCTGCGCCAGCGCCTGCTGGTCGACAACCCGATGCGGCTGTACTGGCCGGAGGCCTCATCCCGATGAGCCCGATGAACCCGACGAGCCAGATGCGCCCGATGGCGAACCGTTTCCAGGAGACCTCGATGTCGATCGACAAACCCTACCGGGACATCCCCGGCACCACCATCTTCGATGCCGACCAGGCCCGCAAGGGCTACTGGCTCAACCAGTTCTGCATGTCGCTGATGAAAGCCGAGAACCGCGCGCGCTTCAAGGCCGACGAGCGCGCCTACCTCGACGAATGGCCGATGACGCCGGCGCAGAAGGAGGCCGTGCTGGCGCGCGACCTCAACCAGTGCATCCGGCTGGGCGGCAACATCTACTTCCTGGCCAAGATCGGCGCCACCGACGGCCGCAGCTACCAGCAGATGGCCGCCGGCATGACCGGCATGACCGAGACCGACTACCGCGACATGATGCTGGCCGGCGGGCGCCAGCCCGACGGCACGCCGCGCCGCAAGCGGGTGGACGACGCGGCCTGCGCGGATGCGAAGCAGGCGACGGCGGGCGACACCCGGGGCGCGACGAAGGGAAACACCCGATGAGCACGCATGCGCGCATCACCGCCTCCGTCTACACCTCCCATGTGCCGGCCATCGGCGTGGCCATGGACCAGGGCCGCACGCAGGATCCCTACTGGCAGCCGCTGTTCGCGGGCTACGAGGCCTCGCGCCGCTGGATGGACGCGCACCGGCCGGACGCGATCGTGCTGGTCTACAACGACCATGCCAACGCATTCAGCCTGGACATGATCCCCACCTTCGCGCTGGGCACCGCCGAGCGTTACGAACCCGCCGACGAGGGCTGGGGCCCGCGCGCGGTGCCGCCGGTCCTGGGTCATGGCGAGCTGGCCGCCCACCTCGCGCAGAGCGTGATCCAGCAGGACTTCGACCTGACATTGGTCAACCGCATGACGGTCGACCACGGGCTGACCGTGCCGCTGTCGCTGATGTTCGGCGAGCAGCCCGCCGACGCGCCGCACTGGCCGGTACCGGTGATCCCGCTGGCGGTCAACGTGGTGCAGTACCCCGTGCCCTCGGGCCGCCGCTGCCTGCAGCTGGGGCAGGCGATCCGCCGCGCGGTGGAAAGCTTCGACGCGCCGCTCAAGGTGCAGGTCTGGGGCACCGGCGGCATGAGCCACCAGCTGCAGGGACCGCGCGCCGGCCTCATCAACCAGACCTGGGACCAGGCCTGGATGGACCGCCTGATCGCCGACCCGCGCGGCCTGTCCGAGATGCCGCACCTGGAGTACGTCCGCGAGGCCGGCTCCGAGGGCATCGAGCTGGTGATGTGGCTGATCGCGCGCGGCGCGATGAGCGACCTCGCGGACCTGCCCGGGCTCGACGCCCCGCCCCGCGCACCGCGCGTGGCCCACCGCTTCTATCACGTGCCCGCCTCCAACACGGCGGTCGGCCACCTGATCCTCGAGAACCCCTGATCCCTCGCGATCCCCGGGGCTCCCATCGGAGCCCCGCCCCACTGGAGCCTTCCATGTCCACTCCCCTGCGCATCGCGCTGGCCGGCGCCGGCGCCTTCGGCCAGAAGCACCTCGACGCGCTGCGACTCATCGACGGCGTCGAAGTCGTGTCCCTGATCAGCCGCGACCTCGACAAGACCCGCGAGACCGCCGCCAAGTACGGCATCGGCCACGCCACGACCGAGCTCGACGAGGCGCTCGCCCGCGACGACGTCGACGCCGTCATCCTCTGCACGCCGACGCAGCTGCATGCCCGCCAGACGCTGGCCTGCCTGGACGCCGGCAAGCATGTGCAGGTCGAGATCCCGCTGTGCGACGTGCTGGCCGAGGGCGAGGCCGTCGTGCGGCGCCAGCGCGAGACCGGCCTGGTCGCCATGTGCGGCCACACCCGCCGCTTCAATCCCAGTCACCAGTGGCTCCATCGCCGCATCGCGGCCGGCCAGCTGCGGATCCAGCAGATGGACGTCCAGACCTATTTCTTCCGCCGCACCAACATGAATGCGCTGGGCCAGGCCCGCAGCTGGACCGACCACCTGCTGTGGCACCACGCGGCGCACACGGTGGACCTCTTCGCCTGGCAGTGTGGCAGCCCGATCGTCAAGGCCCACGCGCTGCAGGGCCCGATCCACCCCACGCTGGGCATCGCCATGGACATGAGCCTGCAGCTGCAGGCGGCCAACGGCGCGATCTGCACGCTGTCGCTGTCCTTCAACAACGAAGGGCCGCTGGGCACCTTCTTCCGCTACATCGGCGACACCGGCACCTACATCGCCCGCTACGACGACCTGGTCACCGGCAAGGACGAGATCATCGACGTCAGCCAGGTGGATGTGTCCATGAACGGCATTGAACTGCAGGACCGCGAGTTCGTCGCCGCGATCCGCGAGGGCCGCGAGCCGGTCGCCAGCGTCGCGCAGGTGCTGCCCTGCTACCAGGTGCTGCACGACCTCGAGCGCGAGTTGACGGCCGGCTGATCCCCGGCTGACCACCGGCGGGGGGTCGGCGCGGTTAGGATGGCCGCCTCGTCCCCGTGCCGCCGATGGACCGCCTGCCCCCCTACGTTCCCCGCTCGCTGACCCGTCTGGCCTTGTGGCTGGCGGTGGGCAACCTCGTCATCGCCGCGGCCATCGTCGCCGCGACCTGGCTGGCGCTGCAGGCCGGCCGCGAGTCCGACCTGACCCGCGCCCGCGAGACCACCGAGAACCTGGCCGCCAGCCTCAGCATCGAGATCGGCGCCGAGCTCAAGCAGGTGGACAACGCGCTGCAGACGCTGGCGCTGCAGTACCGCCGCACCGGCGGCGGTCCCGAGGCGCTCAAGCGCGCGATGGAACGCGCGCTGGCCGACCAGCGCAGCCTGCTGCCGCAGGTCGACGCGATCCGCATGACCGACGCGCATGGCCAGGTGATCTACGGCCTGGCGGCCGAGGAAAGCAGCGTCAGCGTCGGTGATCGCGACTACTTCCAGCGCGCCCGCGACAGCGACGGCGTGGTGATCTCCGAGCCGCTGTTCGGCCGCGTGCTGCGCAAGTGGGGCATCGTCGTCGCCCGCCGGCTCGAGGCCGGGGACGGCAGCTTCGCCGGCGTCGTCTACACCACGCTCTCGACCGAGCACTTCATCGAGGGCTTCAAGGGCCTGACCATCGGCGCCGAGGGCGCGATCTCGCTGCGCACCCGCAGCCAGCGGCTGATCGCGCGCTACTCGGCGGCGGAGCCGCATTCGATCCGCGGCGTCGGCGACGTGATCGTGTCCGAGGACCTGATGCGCAAGATGGCGGCCAACCCGCAGCAGGGTTGGTACATGACCAAGACCAGGCTCGACAACATCGAGCGCATCACCTGCTACCGCCAGGTGCGCGGTTATCCGCTGACCATCTTCACCGGCGCCAGCACCGCCGACTTCCTGGCGGCTTGGCGTGGCGAGGTGCTGCAGCAGGGCGGGCTCGCGGCGGTGGTCATCCTGACGGTGCTGGGCTGCTCGGTGCTGGTGTTCCTGCAGCAGCGCCGCGACCGCCGCGCCGCCACCGGCCTGCAGCAGCTGGCGCTGGAACAGGCGCTGATGCTGGACAACGACATGGTCGGCATGATGCGCCTGCGCGGCCGCAACGTCGTGTGGCAGAACCGCGCGCTGTCGTCGCTGTTCGGTTATGCGCCCGGCGAGCTGCTCGGCCAGCCGACCCGCCAGCTCTACCTGGACGAGGCCAGCTTCCGCGAGGTCGGCGAGGCGGCCTACCCCGCCATCGAGTCCGGCCGGCGCTATCGCCAGCAGCTGCGGATGCGGCGCAAGGACGGCACGCCGGTGTGGATCGACCTGAGCGGCGCGTCGGTGTCGGGGAACGAGTCGCTGTGGATGATGATCGACGTCTCGGCGCTCAAGGAAAGCGAGGCCACCGCCAGGCACCTGGCGGTGCACGACGCGCTGACCGGCCTGCCCAACCGGGTGCGCTTCACCGAGCGGCTGGCCGGCGCGCTCACGCTGCTGGGCGAGCGGGTCGGGCTGGTGGCCGTGTGCTGGGTCGACCTGGACGGCTTCAAGGAGCTGAACGACCAGTTCGGCCACGAGGCCGGCGACGTGGTGCTGCGGGTGGTGGCGCAGCGCCTGCAGGCCGGCGTGCGCAACCATGACCTGGTGGCGCGCATGGGCGGCGACGAATTCGCCCTGCTGCTGACCGCGCTGCGTGCGGAGCACGAGGCCGAGCCGGCGCTGCGCCGCATGCTGGCGTCCATCGCCGAGCCGATCCGTCTCCCCGACGGCGATCACGCGGCGGTCACGGCCAGCATCGGCATCGCGTTTGCCCCGCTGCATGGCCGTCAGGCGGAAGCGCTGATGCGGCTCGCCGAGACGGCGATGACGATGGCCAAGCGCGCCGGCAAGCGGCGCGTGGTGTCGGCCAGCAGCATGCCAGGGAACGCCATGAACGCACCGAACTCGCCGGCGACCTCCGTCGGCCCCGACGCGCCCACGCCGGTGGACGCGATCGACACGCCCTCCAGCCCCGCGCCCGAACCGGGGACGGACAGCGCCGCGCCCGCGGGCCAGCGGCCGAGAGACCCCGGGCCACCGGCGTGCCGGACCCATTCGTTCGACGAATCGGTCGCCGGGGAGGAAGATCCGGGCGCCACGCTGGACGGCGAGGACAGCAGCCGGGTGCCGCCGCGGCGGTCCTAGCGCGACGGCCACGCGGCCGCGGGCCGGTGGCAGCGATAGCGGCAGCGACAGCGACAGCGACAGCGATACCGTGACCGACAGGGAGCGATCGTCATGACCGAGGAAACCTCCAGCCCGCACACCAGCGACCGCCATCGGGTCAACGTGCAGGACGACTACGAACTGCGTTACTGGGGCGAGCGCTTCGGTGTCTCGCCGGAACTGCTGCGGCACGCGGTGGACGCGGTCGGCACCAGCGCCAAGGCCGTCGAGGAGTGGCTCCAGGCGCACCGTTGAGCGGCGCGCCGAGCGGCCGAGGGTGCTTCACCCACCGCCGGGAACAAGGATTGCTGCCTGGGCAGTTTCCCGATCCGACCCGCCAGGAGTGCCCAGCATGGATGTCGACCCGGACCTCGCGTCTTCCCTGTCTCCCCCGGACGCCGCCCCGTGCGACGCTGACCCCGGGGCGATCTCGCGCCGCGGCCTGCTGATCGCCGGCGCGGGCGCCTCGGCCGCGGTCGCCGCCGGCGCGCCCCTCGAGGCGACCGCGCAGACCCCGTCGCGCCCCGGCGCGCGCCCTCAGGAGAACCTCGTGGCCACCACCCGCGTGACGCTCGACGTCAACGGCCAGTCCCACACGCTGGACGTTGACAACCGCACCTCGCTGCTGGACCTGCTGCGCGAGCACCTGCAGCTCACCGGCACCAAGAAGGGCTGCGACCACGGCCAGTGCGGCGCCTGCACCATCCACCTCGACGGCCGGCGCGTCAACGCCTGCCTGACGCTGGCGGTCATGCACCAGAGCGCGAAGGTCGTCACCATCGAGGGCCTGGGCACGCCGGAGCGGCTGCATCCGATGCAGGCGGCCTTCGTGCGGCATGACGGCTACCAATGCGGCTACTGCACGCCGGGCCAGATCTGCTCGGCGGTGGCGGTGCTCGACGAGATCAAGGCCGGCCTGCCCAGCCACGTCACGCCCGACCTCCAGGCCCGGCCGCTGCTGTCCATCGACGAGCTGCGCGAGCGCATGAGCGGCAACCTGTGCCGCTGCGGCGCCTACTCCAACATCATCGACGCGATGGCCGAGGTGGCCGGCGTCGCCGTGCCGGGCACCGGCGAGCGGAGGCCCGCATGAAGCCCTTCACCTACGAGCGCGCCGCCTCGGCCACCGCCGCGGTCGCCGCGGCGGCGGCCCGGCCCGGCGCGCGCTTCATCGCCGGCGGGACCAACCTGCTCGACCTGATGAAGCTGCAGATCGAGGCGCCCGTCCACCTGGTCGACGTGAACGGCCTGGGCCTGGACCGGATCGAGCCGACGCCCGAGGGCGGCCTGCGCATCGGCGCGCTGGTGCGCAACACCGACCTGGCGGCGGACGCCCGGGTGCGGCGCGACTACGGCGTGCTGTCGCGCGCGCTGCTGGCGCTGGCTTCCGGTCAATTGCGCAACCGCGCCACCACCGCCGGCAACCTGCTGCAGCGCACCCGCTGCCCCTACTTCTACGACACGGACCAGCCCTGCAACAAGCGCCAGCCCGGCAGCGGCTGCCCGGCGATCGCCGGCATGAGCCGGCCGCTGGCGGTGATCGGCGTC
>NZ_VOSR01000691.1:0-3005 GCF_007997345.1 Mitsuaria sp. TWR114 | reverse complement strand
CGCCGGCTTCCAGCGCCACCTGGCCAAGCCGGTCGTGCCCGAGGAACTGGTGCGGACGCTGCATGACCTCGCGCGCGTGCCCGCCTGAGCGCGGCCCTCTTCGGCTTGTCGCCACCCTCTTCGCCCTCTTCGCCCTCTTCGCCCGCCCCACCGGCCGCATCGATTCCGCCCCTTCCTCCCTTCGCCCTCAACCCTCACGGAGCTTCCATGACTGCGACTTCCCCCCCGACGCCTGCTGACGCTGGGCATCAATGCGAGCTTCCACGACTCGGCCGCGGCCCTGATGGTCGACGGCGAAGTGATCGCGGCGGCCGAAGAGGAACGCTTCACGCGGGTGAAGCACGGCAAGCGGCCGGTGCCCTTCACGGCCTGGGAGCTGCCTTATCACGCGATCGACTTCTGCCTGAAGGAGGCCGGCGCGACGCTCGGCGATCTGGCGCATGTGGCCTACAGCTTCGATCCGCGGCGCTTCCTCGGCGACCGCGCGCCGGACGGCCGGTTCACCCTGCCGCTGCAGCCATCGGACTTCGAGGCCGGGCCCTGGGAGAACCCGTGGGACCCGCTGTTCGCCGCCTATGTGATGAGCGCGCCGCGGCTGCTGACCGACGCGGTGCCGCATCACCTGCGCAAGCGCTTCGCCGGGGTGCGGCATGCCGATGCGCCCTACCGCTGGCATTTCGTACCGCATCACCTGTGCCACCAGGCCAGCGCCTTCCTCGCCGCGCCGTTCTCGAGCTGCGCGGTGATGACCCTGGACGGCCGCGGCGAGCAGGCCAGCACCTGCTATGGCCGCTACCGCGACCACCGCTACGAGGCGCTGGGCGAGGTCCATGTGCCGCATTCGCTGGGGCTGCTGTACGAGCGGGTGACCTCGCACCTGGGCTTCCTGCATTCGAGCGACGAGTACAAGGTCATGGCCATGGCCGCGCTGGGCACGCCGCGGTATGCGGACCTGCTGCGCGAGCACCTGGTGGTGGACGCCGACGGCCAGTACCGCACGCTGCCGCTGGACCTGACGGCGCGTTTCGGCCCGGCGCGGGTGCCGGGATCGGCGATGGGCGAGGCCTACCTCGACCTGGCGGCCTCGCTGCAGGACGTGCTGGAGGAGACGGCGCTGCGGCTGGCGGTCTGGCTGCGCGAGCGCACCGGCGAGGATCGGCTGGCGATGGCCGGCGGCGTCGCCCTGAACTGCGTCATGAACTCGCGGCTGCGCGACGCGGGCATCTTCCGCGAGGTCTGGGTGCAGCCGGCCGCCGGCGACGCCGGCACCGCGCTGGGCGCGGCGCTGTGGGTGGACGCGCTGGCGCGCTCCGGCCAGACGGATCGCGGGACGGACACGTCGACCGACGGCACCGTCCTGTTGGCCGAGCGCCGCTGGCAGATGGACCATGCCTACCTCGGCCCGGCTTATTCGGACGAGGAGATCGAGGCGCTGCTGCAGTGGGCGCAGCTGCGTTATCGCAAGGTCGAGAACGTGGCGGCCGAGACCGCCGCGCTGCTGGCCGGGAACAAGATCATCGGCTGGTTCCAGGGCCGGATGGAGTTCGGGCCGCGCGCGCTGGGGGCGCGCTCGCTGCTGGCCTCGCCGGTCGATCCGGCGATGCAGGCGCGGCTCAACGAGCTCAAGGACCGGGAGGACTTCCGGCCGGTGGCGCCCGCGGTCAATCGCGAGGACCTGGCCGACTGGTTCGAGCCGGCCGACGCCAACGGCGGCGAGTCGCCGTTCATGCTCTTCGTCTACAACGTCAAGCCCGGACGCGGTGAGCGCATCCCGTCGGCCTTGCACACCGACCGGACCGCGCGCGTGCAGACGGTGGACGCCGCCACCAACCCGGTCTTCCACGACCTGCTCCAGGCCGTGGGCGAGCGCACCGGCGTGCCGGTGCTGGTGAACACCTCGTTCAACGTGCGCGGCGAGCCGATCGTGGGCACGCCCAAGGCGGCGCTCGAGGCCTTCTTCAGCACCCCGCTGGATGCGCTGGTGATCGGGTCCTTCATCCTGGAGAAGTGACGCTTGGCAGCGAGAGCCGGCACAAGAACCAGCGAGAGCCGGCAGCGAGAGCCGGCAGCAAGGGCGGGCAACGAGCGCGGGCAATGAGGGCCGGCGGCGAGGGCCGCGCGTCAGTGGGCCAGCAGGTAGCGCGCCATCAGCCGCGCCTGCGTCTCGCTGATGCTCAGCGTGGGCATGGCGGTGTGGGCGTCGATCGCCTGGGGATCGCGGATCCACGCGACCAGGCCGTCCTCGGTCGGGAAGGCCTTGCCGCCGATGCGGTCCCGGCCCGCCAGGCCGCTGAGCCGCGGCCCGTTCGAGGTGTCCGGACCAACGACGCCGGGAATCGCATGGCAGGCGGTGCAGCCGTGCTGACGGAACGCTCGCTGGGCGAGTTCGGCGTTGGAGAGCGCCGGCGTCAGCGGCGCCGGCGCCTCGACCAGCGCCCCGCAGCGCCGCGTGGACGCAGGGGCCAGGGCGGCGCCGAGGGCGGGGGCGGCCGCGACGCCGCTGCGCGAGGCGTCGCCCTGCCCTGTTCCGACCAAGGCCCGGTACTGGTCCGGCGTCATCAGCGGCAGTGCGTCGAGGAAGGCGACCACCGACCAGAGCTCGCCGTCGTCGAGGCGGTACTCCCAGGCCGGCATGCCGCTCATCTTGATGCCGTTGCGGGTGATCCAGTACAGGTCCTGGCGGCGCCAGTGCCGGGTGGCTTCGATCAGCGAGCTGGGCACCGGCTGCATGCCCAGCGCGAAGGGTTCCGGCGCGACGCCGGGCGCGCCGTGGCAGGTGACGCAGTGCTCGCGGAAGCAGGCGGCCCCCTGCATCACGCGCTCGCGGGTCAGCAGGTCCGGCGGCGGCGGGTGCGCTTCCGCCCGCCGCTGCACCGCCCGCTTGAGCGCGAATTCCAGCAAGGAATGCACCGGCTGCAGATGCGGCCCTGTCGCCGACACGTCGTAAATGCCGAGCCCGACGAAGGCGGCGGCGCCGGCGAGCGCGAGCGCCGCCGCCACGCCGG
>NZ_VOSR01000690.1:0-6533 GCF_007997345.1 Mitsuaria sp. TWR114 | reverse complement strand
GCATGGCAAGTCCGCGAGGAGGCGGCGACGACGCTGGGCAAGCTGGGCCAGATCGCGATCGGCCATGGCAGTGATGCCGACGCCATCAACGCCGTCAACGCAGGCGGCACGGCGAACGCACCCGGCGCAGCCAACGACGTCAACGGCGCCATCGACGCCGGTGAAGCCAGCTCGGACAACGAAGGCAGCGGGACCACCGAACCCGCCGTGGCCTTGCGGCAGGCGATGACGGATGCGTACTGGCAGGTGCGCCTGCGCGCCGCGCGCTCGCTGGGCCGTTTGCGCGACGTGGCGGCGCTGCCGGTGCTCATCGAGGCGCTGGCCCATCGCGCTGGCAACCTGCGCAAGGAGGCGGCGATCGCCCTGGGTGAGATCGGCGACCCGCGCGCGCTGCCGGCGCTGGAGGCGGCCGACGCCGACCCCGATCCGGAAGTGCGCAAGGCTGCGAGGCTGGCGCGCCAGCGCCTGTCATGAGCGGCGGCGCGCCCCAGGCGGTCGAGCTCCACGCCGGCCATCTGCTCTTGCGTTGGCCGGATGGCGAGCTCGTGCTGGCGGCTTCGACCCTGCGTGCGGCCTGCCGCTGCGCGCATTGCAGGGCAGCGGCGCTGAAGGGCGCGGTCTCATCGGCCGGGGACCCCGAGGTCGCGCTGAGTCAGGCGGAACTGGTAGGGCACTACGCGCTGCGGCTGAGCTTCAGCGACGGACACGACCGGGGCATCTATCCGTGGTCGCTGCTGCGCGAGATGGGCGCCTCGGAGGCGGGCGACAGCCGGTGAAGCGCCGATCTACCCGAAGGCCTGCTCGATCTCGGGCGGGAACTCGGGCCGGCCCTTGGCGTTCAACGCGGTGCCGGTGACCACCGCCTTGAGCATGAGGCGGTCGTCCGCGCGCCGATGGATGGTCTGGTCGAACAGGAAGCGGATCCGTCCCTGGCGCCGCAGCGTGGTGCGCACGACGAAGGTGTCGCCGCTGACCAGCGAGCCCTTGTAGTCGATCTCGACGCGGGTGACGACCAGGCTGATGCCGCGCCGGGAGAGCTCGCCGAATTTCAGCCCGCGGGTTTCGAGCAGCTCGTGCCGGGCGTGTTCCAGGTAGTTGAGGTAGACCGCGTTGTTGACGACATGGTCCATGTCGCATTCGTAGTCCCGCACCTTCAACTCCAGCTCGAAGGTCGGGGACTGGGCGGGCGTCGTCGCGGCGTCGGGCGTGGCGTTCATGCGGCGCGGGCCTTCAGCTGGTCGAGGCGGACGCGGATGCGGGCCAGCGCCTCGCGCAGGTCGTCCATGCTGGAGGCGAAGGACAGCCGCAGGAAGCGCTCGCCGAAGGCGGCGGGCCGAAGTCGCGGCCGGGCGTGAGCGCGACCTGCGCATGCGTCATCAGGTCCATGCACAGGTCCCAGCTGCCCAGGCCCGTGCCGGAGGCGTCGGCCCAGGCGTAGAAGGCGCCGTCGGGCGGCACCGGCACCGGCAGGCCCATGGCCTCGAGCGCGGGCACGACCAGGTCGCGGCGGCGGCGCAGTTCCTCGCGACGGCGCTCATATTCGGCGATGGACTCGGGCTCGAAGCAGGCGAGGGCGGCCTGCTGCGCGATCGTGGACGGGCAGATGTAGAGGTTCTGCGCGAGCTTCTCGACGGCGCCCACCATCGCCTCGGGCAGGACCAGCCAGCCCAGGCGCCAGCCGGTCATGCCGAAGTATTTCGAGAAGCTGTTGATCGACACCACGTCGTCGCCCAGCGCCAGCGCGCTGCGCGCATAACGGCTGTCGAAGCTCAGCGGCTGGTAGATCTCGTCGACGATCGTGACGCCGCCGCGCTCGCGCACGAAGGCGTGGATGCGGGCGAGTTCCTCCGGAGCGATCGAGGTGCCGGTCGGGTTGCTCGGCGAGGCCAGCAGCACGCCGCGGCTGCGTTCGGTCCAGTGCGGCCGCAGGCGGTCCAGGCTGAGCTGGAAGCGCTCGGCGGCGGTGGAGGGAATGAGCACCGGCGTCGCATCGACCGCGGCGACGAAGTGCCGGTTGCAGGGATAGCTGGGGTCGGGCATCAGCACCTCGTCGCCCGCCTGGAACAGCGCCAGGCAGGCGAGCTGCAGCGCGGCCGAGGCGCCGGCGGTGATGACGATGCGGTCCGGATCGATCGTCAGCCGCTGCGTCTGCCGGTACCAGTCGGCGACGCGCTCGCGCAGCGTGCGCAGGCCGTTGGCATGGGTGTAGGGGATGCGGCCTGCGGCGGTGAAGCGGGCGGCGGCCTCGCGGACGGCGGGGCTGGCGCCGAAGTCGGGCTCGCCGATGTTCAGGTGATCATGGGCCGGCCGCCCTGCGCCGGATCGCAGACCGCCGAGCGGGCGATCGCGTCGGCGCGCTTGGCGCATTCCATGACGTAGAAGGGATCGATGGCCTGGACGCGATCGGAGAGTTTCATCGCTGGGTGCAAGTGCTGTGCGGCCGCCATTCTAGTTTTGGCGCGCGCACCGCCGCCGGCTCGCCCCGGGTCACCCCGACGGCATCAGCCGGGCCGGCGAGGCGCCTGGGGGCGGGCCACGCGGGGACCGATCCCCGCCATCGCGGCCAGGCCCGCCAGCACCAGCGCCAGGCTCGCCGGCTCCGGCACGGCCGAGGCGGTCGTCACGTCGAAGCTCAGCGTGCCGCCCAGCCAGCGGCCATCGGCCACGCCGGGCGCGAGGTCCTTGAAGGCCTCGCTGAACTCCAGGCGCAGCAGGCCGTCCGCGCCGGCGCTCACGCCCAGGCCGCGCAGGTCGAGCATCCCCGTGTAGCTGGCCGTGCCGCTGAGGAAGTCGCCGTCGCCCGGCGCGAAGGTGATCTGGTCCAGCCCGCTCGATGCACCGAAGCTCAACTGCATCTCCGACAGCACGCTCGGCGAGAACGCCTCCAGCGTGACCGACCAGCTCAGCGCGTTCAGCGCCGCGTAGGCGCCGACGTCGACGAACCACACCGTGTTGCCGGCATCGCCCGGCAGATCCACGCTCTGCGCGCCGCTGACGTCGATGGCGACCGGCGTTGCCTGCGCGCCGGCGGCGCCGAGCGTCATCACCGCGGCCAGCGACCAGGCGGCCAGGGCCGCTGCGGAAGGGGAGCTTGTCATGGGGAGGACTTTCATCAGCGGATGGAATCAGGGGTTGGATTCAGCACGTGGATTCGGCGTGTGGATTCAGCGCGCGGAGGCGGCGGGAACGACGAACACGACGGCCGTGCGCGCCGGCAGCTCGAAGCGGCCGGTCGCGCGGTCGAAGCGGGCCTGGCGCGCGCGGGCGTCCGCGCCGGTCGCGTGGACCGGATGCGGCACCAGCGCATGGCCCGCCAGCGCGGGCAGTGTCAGCGCGTGCGCCGTCTTGTCGACGTTGATCAGGTAGACCAGCTCGTCGAAGTTGGCCCCCGGATAACCGACCCCGTTCAGCCGCCCGACCAGCACCGTCGCCTCCTGCGCCGACCCGGTGTTCAGGAAACTGAGCCGCGCCTGGATGTCCGCCGCGGTGCGCAGCCGCAGCAGCGTCGAGCTCTTGCGGATGCGCAGCAGGTCGCGGAACGCGTCGCGCGTCCAGGCGATGTCGGCGGCGCCCGGCTTGATCGCCGCGTCGGCCAGCAGCGGTCGCGCCAGGGACCAGTTGTCGGCGTTGTCCCGCGCGGGCGGCAGGCCCACGCCGAAGTGGTTGTCGGCATAGGTCCAGTCCAGCCGGTTGAACCAGTCGCCGCTGTCGTAGCTGTTGCGGTCCAGCGATTTGCTGCGCAACGTGTCGCCGCCCGCATGGAAGTACGCCACGCCCTGGCTGAACGCGTTGATCGCGCTGGCCAGGACCTGCACGCGGGCGCGGTCCTCGCGGCTGGTGCCGGCCGGCAGGCGGAACACGTTGTTGTCGAACAGGGTGAGGTTGTCGTGGTTCTCGACGTAGTTGACGACCTCGCCCGGCTCCAGCACCCAGCCGGCGGGAATGCCGCCGACGTCGATCTGATCGAGCCGCAGGGTCTCGTCCCAGCTCGTCTGCATCTGGAAGCCGCGGATCGAGCCCGCCATCGACGCGCGGATCCGGTCGGCCTGCCACATCAGCTCGCCGCGCGTCTGGCCGGCGTTCCAGCCGTTGCTGTCATAGAAGAAGCCGTTCACGTAGCCCTGGTTGGCCCGCAGCGACGCGCCCGAATCGCAGCAGCCGCCGCCGCGCACCGCGTCGCGGATCAGCGGATTGAAGCTGCCGATGCCCGAGCCGTTCAGCGACAGCATCTCCGCCTGCACGAAGCGCGCGCCGTTGGCGACCTCGCCGAAGTTCCAGCCCTCGCCGACGATCTGCACCTCGCGCCCGGCGGCCTGCGCCACGCGGGCCTTGAGCGTCTCCATGACCGCGCGCGGATGGTGGCCCATGATGTCGAAGCGCAGCGAGCTGATGCGGTAGTCGCGCGCCCAGATGACCGCCGAGTCGATCATGAGCTTGCCCATCATGAGGTTCTCGGACGCGGTGTTCTCGCAGCAGGTCGAGCGCTCGATGCCGCCGCTGGCGTTGTAGCGGAAGTAGTAGTTCGGCACGACCTTGTCCAGCACCGAGGTGGCGCTCTGGCCCGACGAGGTCGTGTGGTTGTAGACCAGGTCCATGCCCACCCGCAGGCCCGCCGCGTTGAGCGCCTGCACCATGCGGCGGAACTCGACCACCCGCGCCACCGGATCGCTCGCGTTGCTCGAGTAGCTGCCCTCGGGCGTCGAGAAATGCTGCGGGTCGTAGCCCCAGTTGAAGCAGTCGGCGGCGGCCGTGGCGGCCACGGCGGCCTGCTGCGTCTCGCCGTCGGGCGCGCCGGTGGGCGAGGGCGTCACGCAGCCTTTCTCGTTGACGGTGGCGAAGTCGAACGCCGGCAGCAGGTGCACGTCGGTCAGCCCCGCTGCGGCCAGCGCCGCCAGATGCCGCATGCCGTTGGAGCCGCTTTCGGCGAAGGCCAGGTACTTGCCGCGCCGGGCCGCGGGCACGGTGGCGTCGTTGATCGAGAAGTCGCGCACATGCAGCTCGTAGATGCTCAGGTCCGACGGCGCGTTCACCGTCGTCGGCGGCGCGTCGGCGTCCCAGCCGGGCGGCTTGGTGGAGCCGGCGTCGAGGTCCATCACCACGCTCTGCTGCCCGCCCAGCGTCACGCCCCGCGAGTAGGGATCGGCGACCAGCTGGCGCACCAGTCCCACGCCCTTGACGAACACCTGCACTTGGTAGCGATAGGTCGCCCCCTGCAGGCTGCCGGGCTTGCTCAGCTGCCAGACGCCGGTCGCGGCATCGCGGGTCATGGACTCCGTCGTCGTGCGGGTCAGCGGGGACGCGCCGATCGGCGTGGTCAGCACCAGCTGGACGTTCTGCGCGGTCGGGGCCCAGACCTTGAAGCTGGTGCCGCCCCGGGCCACGACGGCGCCCAGGTCGGGCACCTCATAGGCGGCCGCATAGAGGTCGTCGAGCGCGCCGGCGATCTGGGCGGTCGTCGCGTTCAGCACCCGGCCGTCGGCGTCGACCTGCGCCAGCACCAGTTGCTGCTGATGCAGGGCGGGCAGGCGCGCGATGTCGTCCGGGCGGACCGCGAAGACCCCGCCGCTGGCCACGTACTTGAAGCGCCGGGCCGCGGCCTCCGGCACGGTGCCGGTGAAGGCGTCCAGGGTGATGAAGCCGTCGGCGCCCGTCACCGCCGCGCCGGCGGCCACGGCGATCTGGCCGGTGGCCGAGTGGTACAGCCGCACGCCGCCGCTGGCACTGACGCGGGGCCACTTGACCAGCGTCTTGTTGAGCCACACCGCGCGCGCATCGGTGCTGGACACCTGGCGCAGGTCCGGCGGCGCGGTGTGGACGGTGGCGTCGCCCTCGACCAGCCAGATCTGACCGACGCGGTTCTGCACCGTCAGCGCGCCGAACTCGACGCGCAGGTTGTTGTCGCGGCCGTCCTTGTCGTTCTCGTTGGGCGGCATGCCGTGGATGATGAATTCCAGCCCCTTGCGGCTGGCGTCGTCCCGCGGATTGAGCACCGGCAGGTCGAAGACCACCTCGTCGCTGCCCAGCGCGTGCCCCGGCATCGCGCTGAACGGGACCGGCTGGTTCCAGCGGTCGATGGTGACGCCGGCGGGCAGGGCGGCCGTGTCCAGGCCGCTGCCATTCCACAGATGCAGGCCCCAGGCCGTGTAGTTGGCATCGAAGCGCTTGTAATGGACGCGCACCGTCGTGAGGTCGGGCGCCGGCTGGCCCAGCGGGTTGCTGGTGTAGGTCGTGCCGTCGCCCTGCAGGCGCCAGACTTCGTTGGCCCCGGCTTGCAGGACCAGGGACTGGTCGGCGCCGCCGTTGTCCTTCTCGTCGCCCTTGTGGAAGAGGAAGCCGACGGTGCCGCTGCCGGCCATGAGCGGCACGTCGTAGTACACGCCGAAGTCGTCGCTCCCGCTGGCGTTCCAGCCTTCGTTCCAGTTGGGACTGCCGGCCGCGTTCCAGGTGTGGATCTGCCAGCCGGCCGCGTTGCCATCGGCGCGGCGGTAGTGGACGCGCAGCGAGGTGGCCGGCGCGTCCGGCGAGGCGACCAG
>NZ_VOSR01000069.1:0-1085 GCF_007997345.1 Mitsuaria sp. TWR114 | reverse complement strand
CCGGCACCAACGGCAAGACCTCCAGCGCCTGGTGGATCGCGCAGGCGCTGACGCTGCTGGGCGCGCGCTGCGGCGTGATCGGCACGCTGGGCGTGGGCCAGCCGCCGGTGCCGGGCGCGACGACGAACGCTTCGATCGAGGCCACCGGCCTGACCACGCCCGATCCGGTGCGGCTGCAGGAAGCCTTCAAGCGCATGGCCGACGACGGCTTCGGCGCCTGCGCGATCGAGGCCTCGTCGATCGGCATCGAGGAACACCGGCTGACCGGCACCCACATCCAGGTCGCGCTGTTCACCAACTTCACGCAGGACCACCTGGACTACCACGGCGGCATGGACGCCTACTGGGCGGCCAAGCGCAAGCTCTTCGCGTGGGAGGGCCTGAAGGCCGCGGTGCTGAACCTGGACGATCCCAAGGGCGCCGCACTGGCGGCCGAGTTGGGCGCCGCGGGCCGGCTGGACGTCTGGACCTACGGCCTGGACCGCGCCGACGCGCGCCTGAGCGCCACCGACCTGCGCCATGACGCGCACGGGCTGGCCTTCACGCTGCGCGAGGGCGCCGCGGCGGTGCCGGTGCAGACCGGCCTGATCGGCGACTACAACGTGTCCAACCTGCTGGGCGTCATCGCCGGCCTGCGCACGCTGGGCCACGGCCTGGACGACATCGCCCGCGTGGCGGCGCTGGTCACGCCGGTGCCGGGCCGCATGCAGCGGGTGGGCAGCGGCCGCGAGCTGCCGCAGGTGGTGGTCGACTACGCCCACACGCCGGACGCGCTCGAGAAGGCGCTGGGCGCGCTGCAACCGCTGGCCGCGGCACGTGGGGGCTCGTTGCGCGTCGTCTTCGGCTGCGGCGGCGACCGCGATCCGGGCAAGCGTCCGCTGATGGGCGCGATCGCGGCGAAGCTGGCGGCGCAGGTCGTGCTGACCAGCGACAACCCGCGCACCGAGGACCCGCTGAAGATCCTGGCCGACATCGAGGCCGGCCTGCCGGCGGATGCGGCGCGCGAGGTGATCGCGGACCGCGCCGTGGCGATCGCGCGCGCGGTGGACCAGGCGCGCGCGCGCGACGTCGTGCTGATCGCCGGC
>NZ_VOSR01000689.1:0-10556 GCF_007997345.1 Mitsuaria sp. TWR114 | reverse complement strand
GACGCGCCGCGGCGCGGCCAGCGCCGGACCGCCGATCGTCAGCAGCGCCGCGGCCGGCGCCAACGAGAGCAGGTCGCGGCGGCTCAGCATGGCACCGCCTCCGGCGCGCCCTCGACCAGGCTCTCCAGGAGATTGCGCCAGTCGCAGCGCTCGGCCTGTCCCGGCTTGCGTTCGCCGAACAGCATCGCGATGGTGCGGCCCTCGGCATCGAACAGCTCCAGCGAGCACACCAGACCGTCCACCGTCGGCTTGCGCACCAGCCAGGCCGCGGCGATGTGGTCCTCGCGCAGGTGCAGGTTGAAGCCCGGGTCCAGCACGTTGATCCACGGTCCCATCATCGCGACCTTGTGCACCGGGCCGCTGTGGATCTGGATCATCCCGGGGTTGCCGACGAAGACCATGAGCGAGACGCCTTCCTGCGCCGCGCGGCTGAGCAGCTCCTGCGCGCTGGACGGCGCCACCGGCTGGGCGAAGCGCGGCTCCGCCAGGCGCAGCGCCTGCGTGCGGCTCAGGCCGTGGCGCCGGAGCAGGCCGAAGAAATCGTGGGTGTCGCGCAGCGAGGCCCATTCCGCGCGGAAGGCGGCGACGTCGACGCGGGCATCGGGCGTCGGCGTCGGTTCCCGCCAGGCCTCGCCGGGCTCGAAGCCGGGCTGTTGATCCTCGGCCAGGAAGCGCGCGACGAGCGCCTCGTAGGCCGCCAGGTCGCTCTCGGGCTTCATGAAGACCTTGTGGATTGCCTGCCCCGCCGCGTCGAAGAACTGCAGGCTGCGCTGCACCGCGCCGTCGGACAGGCGCTCCGCCACCGCGAAGCCGTGGCGCCAGTGGCTGTAGAACACGCGCAGGTCGATCGCGCCGCCCAGCACCAGGCCGACCAGGCGCTGTGGCCCCTGCGCGCTGACCTCGCGATAGACGCCGACCTTCTCGTGCACGCAGGACTCGTTGCGGGTGAGCGCCATGACGGGGCCCAACGGCTCGAGCGCGGCGACGAGGTCCTGCCAGTCGGCGCGCAGCCGGCGCGCGCGCAGCGGAGACTCGTCTCGGCGAACGAGCCGGCGTGGGCCGCGAGCAGCTCGCCTTCGGAAATGCTCAAGGCGCTGGCGATGTCGCGGTGGCGGGCCTTGCGCTCATGGCGCGCCGTGGCGAAGGCCTGGCGCAGGGCGGTGAAGCTGGCATGCATGGGAGGAACTCCTGATCAGAAATCGGCGCGCAGCGACACCTGCACGGCGCGGCCCGGGGCGGTGAAGGCGTCGACGACGGCCAGGCCGGCCGCGTTGCCGGCCGCGCCCTGGACGTCGCTCCAGCGCCAGTACTTCTTGTCGAAAAGGTTGGTCACGTAGGCGGCCAGCGTCCAGGTCGGCGAGAGGCGATAGCTGCCGCCCGCGTCGACGACGTCGTACTTCGACGGCGCGTACTGGGTCGTGCGCGGCGCCACGTAGATGTCGGACGGCTTCTTGCCCGAGCTGTGGACCCAGCTGGCATTGGCCGTCCACGGGCCCGATTCGTAGCGCACGCCGAGCTGGCCGCGCAGCGGCTGGACGCTGTTGAGCGGGCGTCGCTCGCCATTGAAGTCGCTGTGGCCGCGCGACTTCGCCACGGCGGCGTTGAGGCTCAGCCCCGGGCGCAGGTCCCAGACCGCGCGCGCCTCGACGCCCTTGATGCGCGCCCGCGCGAGGTTGACGTACTGGAAGATCGCCGGGTCGGCCGGCGTCAGCGAGCCGCTGACCTGCTCCTGCGAGATGAAGTCGCGGTAGCGGTTGTCGTAGGCGCTCAGCTGCCAGCGCAGGACCTGCTCGAAGCGCCCGCGCAGGCCGAGCTCCCAGCTGGTCGAGTGCTCGGCCTTCAGGCCGGGATTGGCGATGGAGCGGTAGCCCTGCAGCGGGTTTTCGAATCCGCTGTTGACCTGGTCCGGCGCCGGCGCCCGGAAGCCCTGCGCCCACTGCACGTACGGCTGCAACGCCGGCAGCGCGCGCCAGATCACGCCGACGCGCGGCGTCACCGCGTGGTCGCTGAGCGGGGCCGCGTTGCCGCTGTAGCCGGCCGACTTCGGCTTGAGCTTGTAATGCTCCAGGCGCAGCGCCGGAATGACGCTGAAGTCGCCCGCCTCGATCTCGTCCTGCACGAAGGCGCCGGCCAGCGTGTAGGTCGTGTCGGGGAAGGGCTTGCTGGGGAAGGTCTCGCCCGCGGGCGGCACGGTGCCGTCGCGCACGCCCTCGATCGTGTTGCGGCTCACGTCGACGCCGTAGCTCAGCCGCTGGCTGGCGAGCTGCGTCTGCGCCTGCGCGCTCAGGCCGACCAGGCGCTCCTTGTAGGTGCCCAGCCGGGTGCGGTCGGCGGCGGCGTTGCGGTCCTCGAAGGAGAACTGCCGCGTCTCGCTGTCCTGCACGTACAGGTGGGTGGTCGCCTGCTGCAGCCAGGTCGCGTTGAGGTCCTCGTAGCGGTGTTCGATCGAGGCGCGGGTGCGCTCCGACCGGTCGCGCGCGGTGAGGCCCAGCACCGCCGTGGCCGGCAGCGTGCCGCTGGCCGGCGGCGCGGTGATGGCGCTGAGCACGTCGGTGTCGACCTTGCGCTCGCGATGCTCCAGCGTGCCGCTCAGCCGGTGGTTCGCGTTGACCCGATAACCGACCTTGGCCATCACGCTGTTGCTGTCGACGTCGGCCGGGTTGGGCCGGGTCCGGTTGGCGTTGCGCGCGTCGTTGTCGCCTTCGTTCTTCGTCTCGTGACCGCGGCGGACGGTGGCCTGCACCAGGCTGCTCCAGTCGCCGCCGCCGAAGGCGACCGCGGCGCTCGCCTGCCGGGAGTTGTCGACGCTCGCCGCGCCCAGACGCGCGAAGCCGGCGAAGGTCTTGCCATTCACCAGCAGGTCCTCCGGCGACAGCGTGCGCAGGCTCAGCGCGCCGGCCAGGCCGTCGCTGCCGTAGGAAGTCGAGGTCGGGCCGCGCAGCACCTCGACGCTCGACAGGCTGTTCAGGTCGACGAAGTCGGCCCGGCCGCTCGCGAACGCGCCGAACGCGTAGCCCTGCGGCAGCCGGATGCCGTCGACCATCATCAGCACCCGGTTGCCCTCCAGGCCGCGGATGTTGAGGCCCTCGTTGCCCGGCCGGCCGGTGGACGCGCCGGCGGCGGTGAAGCGCGGCGCCGTCGACTTGACGTCGAGATCGACTTCGTCGGACAGCAGGTCCTTGAGGTCGCGCGCATCGCGGCGCTCGAGCTGCTTGCGGTTCTTCACGGTGACCGTGTTGGGCACCGCGTCGATCGAGCGTTCGGTGCGGGTCGCGGAGACGGTCAGCTCGCCGAGCGGCTGGGGGGACTCGGCGGTCGGCGGGTTCGTGGAAGCCGGCGTCTGGGCGAAAGCCGGCGGGAAAGCCAGCGGAAATGCCAACGACAGGGCGAGCGCGACGGGCGTCGGGCGCAGGTGCATGGTGTCGAAATCCTTGTAGTTCTTGGATCTCGCACGGGCTGGCGCGGCGCGGGCTGGTGCGGGCGGTCCTCTCGGACGGCCGGTTCGGGACAGGGGAACGGGAACGCGAGCGGCGGGGCGGTCCTCGGCCGGCCGCCGCTCAGCGGGTCACTTGGTCAGGATCAGCTTGCCCAGCGACGTCACGCGCAGGCGGTAGAGCTGGCCGGCGTGCTCGATCTCGACCTCGCGGTCATTGCCCATCAGCGCCTGGCTGCTGATGCGCCGGCGCTGGACCAGCGGAGCGCTTCACGCGGCGAACCTGCGGCGACCCGGGCGCCATCCAGCGCAACGGCTTGCAGGGCTTCGATGTGGGAGTGGTGATGGGCATTCATGCGAAGCATCTTAATGAGAACCATTCGCAATAGCAACCAAGAATCGCGGCGATCGCTTTTTTCTTGATGGATCGCGACTCGCCAGAGCGAGGAACGTGCTGCGAATACTTCGCATGCAGAGCGGGTGGGGCGGGTCTTGTCCCCATTCGTCGTAGGGATGAGGACAATGCGCGCCATTCCGCATGATTTCCAGGAGAAGAACATGAAGGGCGATGCCAAGGTCATCGAGTACTTGAACGCGCAGTTGAAGAACGAGCTCACCGCGATCAACCAGTACTTCCTGCATTACCGGATGCTCAAGAGCTGGGGCTTCGAGAAGCTGGCCAAGCACGAGTACGCCGAGTCCATCGAGGAGATGAAGCACGCCGACAAGCTGATGGATCGCATCCTGATGCTGGAAGGCCTGCCGAACCTGCAGGACCTGGGCAAGCTCTACATCGGCGAGAACGCCGTCGAGGTCCAGCACTGCGACCTGAAGATCGAGATGGGCAGCCATCCGCTGCTGAAGGAAGCCATCGCCTATTGCGAGTCCGTGCGCGACTACGTCTCGCGCGAGGTCCTCGAGGAAATCCTGTCCGACACGGAGGAGCACATCGATCATCTGGAAACCCAGATCGAGCTCATCGCCCAGGTCGGCGAGCAGAACTGGCTGCAAAGCCAGATGGGCGACGCCAGCTGAACGCCAGCCACGCCCATCCTGGGGCCCAGCCGTCGCCAGGGACCCCGAAGCCCCGCTTGCCGGGGCTTTTTTTCGTCCGCGCGTCGGCGCAAGGCGGGGTGATGGAGGCGCCGTGTCGCAGTTCACCGACATTGGCCGGACGCCGCGCAGGGGCTCTGTGACCTAATTGAGAGGAATTCGCGTTTGCGTTAGTATCGCGGCCATTCCAGGTTCATTCCTGTTTCGCCGCCATGATCGTCTGCCTCTGCCACCGAGTTTCCGACCGCGACATCCGCCGCACCGTGGCCGATGGCGTGCACAACTTCGAGGTGCTCCAGGACGAGACCCAGGTGGCGTCGGCCTGCGGCAGCTGCCACGACTGCGCCCGCGAGATCTTCGATGAAGCCCGGCGCGCCTGCGCCGCCGCGCACGGCGTGACCTGCACGAGCAGCGCCCGCGTCATCCCAATCGCCCAGATGGCTGCGGCCTGATCCAGCGTCGGCACGCGGCCTCGGGCCGCTTCCGGCCAGGCGCCGGACAAAGCAAAACCGCAGACCGGTCACCCGGTGCTGCGGTTTCTTTTTTTGGAATCGCCGAGGACGTCGCCAGCGACGTCCTCACGCCATCACCGCTTACTTGGCGGCGGAAGCGCCTTCAGCGGGCTTCTCGGCCTTCTTGTGGGTCTTGTGCGTCGCCTTCTCGCCGGTGGCCTTCTCGCCGGCGGCCTTGTGGTGCTTGGCGGTCTTGTGCTCGGCCTTGGCATCGGAGGCCGGGGCGGTCGTCGCGGCCGGAGCGGCCTGGGTCGCGGGCGCGGCCGGGGTGGTGGTGCCTTGGGCCATCGCGGCGCCGGCGATCAGCAGGGCGGGAATCAGGGCCAGGGTCTTGACGGTCTTGAAGGCTTGCATCTGGTTTACTCCAGCAGGTTGAACAAGGTGAGCGAACAACGACGCCGCATGTGTGTGTGTTGACATGGGTTCGCAGCTTTGCAATGGGTTACGCAATCCGCACGGGTCCTTCACGCGCCAGGTCTTGCGCGCTGTCGGCGGCGACGGCCATCGGGCAAGATGCCCCGCACCCCTACAGGAGACATCCCATGACCGCCCCCGCCCATGCCTTCGACTGGACCCGCGGCTACCCGAGCCAGCGCAGCCCGGTCTTAGCGCGCAACGTCGTGTCGACGTCCCACCCGCTGGCCGCGCAGGCGGGACTGCGCATCCTGGGCCAGGGCGGCAACGCGGTCGACGCGGCCATCGCCACGGCCGCCTGCATGACGCTCGTCGAGCCTTGCAGCAACGGGCTCGGGTCCGACGCCTTCGCCATCGTGTGGGACGGCCGGTCGCTGCAGGGACTGAACGCCTCCGGCATCGCGCCGCAGGCCTGGACCCCCGACTACTTCGACCGCAAGCACGGCGTCGGCAACGCGATGCCGCGCCGCGGCTGGGATGCGGTGACCGTGCCCGGTGCGGTGGCCGGCTGGGTCGCGCTGAGTGAGCGCTACGGCAAGTTGCCCTTCTCCGACCTGATGGCGCCGGCCATCGAGATCGCCGAGCGCGGCTATGCCGTGCCGGTGATCGTGCAAAGCAAGTGGCGCATGGCTTCCGAAGTGGCGGACCTGGTCGCGCAGCCTGGCTTCGCCGAGGCCTTCCTGCCGCGCGGACGGGCGCCCGAGGTGGGCGAGCTGTTCCGCTTCCCCGGCGCGGCGCGCACGCTGCGCCTGATCGCCGCGACCAAGGGCGAGGCCTTCTACCGGGGCGAGGTCGCCGAGGCCACCGCCGCCTTCGCGCGCGAGACCGGCGGGGCGATCACCACCGCGGACTTCGCGGCCTACGCGCCGCAGTGGGTCGACACGATCTCGATGGACTACGCCGGCCACACGCTGCATGAGATCCCGCCCAACGGGCAGGGCATCGCGGCGCTGATCGCGCTGGGCATCCTGAAGCAGTTCGAAATCGGCGCCTTGCCGGTGGACTCGACCGCGTCGCAGCACCTGCAGATCGAGGCGATGAAGCTGGCCTTCGCCGATGTCTACCGCCATGTCGGCGATCCGCGCACGATGAAGGTCCAGGTCGCCGAGCTGCTGGATCCGGGCTACCTGGCCAGCCGCGCGAAGCTCATCGACATGAAGCGCGCGCAGGACTTCCAGGCCGGCAATCCGGTCAAGGGCGGCACCATCTACCTGACCGTCGCGGACGAGAGCGGCATGATGGTCAGCTTCATCCAGAGCAACTACATGGGTTTCGGCTCAGGCGTCGTGGTGCCGGGCTACGGGCTGTCGCTGCAGAACCGCGGCCACGGCTTCACCCGCGAGGCCGGACATGCCAACGTCGTCGCGCCGGGCAAGCGGCCGTTCCACACCATCATCCCGGCCTTCCTGATGAAGGACGGCCAGCCGCAGATGAGCTACGGCGTGATGGGCGGCAACATGCAGCCGCAGGGCCACCTGCAGACGCTGGTGCGGATGCTCGACTACCGCCAGCATCCGCAGGCCGCCTGCGACGCGCCGCGCTGGCGCTTCAACGAAGGCCTGTCGATCAACGTCGAGCCCTCGATGGCGCCGCAGACCATCGACGGCCTGCGCGCGCTCGGCCACCAGATCGGCGACATCCACGACAGCTACCAGGACTTCGGCGCCGGGCAGTTCATCTGGCGCCTGGGCGATCCGGCGGTGGAGGGCTACGTCGCCGCGAGCGACCCGCGCCGCGACGGCGCCGCCGCGGGCTGGTGAACGGCGACTCCCGGGCTGGCCGCCAGCGCCCGGGTTCCCCTGTCTTTCCTCACTTGTGGCGGCCGCAAGGGCGCTGATAGCATCGGCGCCTTCTTCCTCCCCGGAAGCTCTCACGCCACGATCCCCGATCGGAGCCGACCCCATGACCAAGCTGCTGGACCGCACCAAACACGACGCCCGGGCGTCGGTGCGCGCGCTTGGGCCATCCGGCTGGGCGCGACGACCGTAGGCGTCTGGACGACGCCCGCGCCTTCCACGGCCGGTTCCCAGGTCCCTGGCTTTTCGCGACGGCGACGCCCACCGCGTCCCGCTCGCCCGATCCGCGCCCGGCGCACGACGCCCCGCGCGGACCGCATCCGGAGTGTCAACATGCTGCCGATCAAGGCATCCACGTGGTCGACCGTCTGCTCGACCGCTTCCTCGATCTCCTGCGCCTGCCCGCCGGCGATCTGCTGCGCAACCTCGTCTACCGGCGTCTGTGGACGTCGATCCTGATCAGCTCGCTGGGCGGGCAGATCACGCTGCTGGCGCTGCCGCTGACCGCGGCGGTGCTGCTGCATGCCTCGCCCACGCAGATGGGCTTGCTGACCGCGATGGAGCTGGTGCCCTTCGTGCTGTTCTCGCTGCCGGCCGCGTCTGGCTGGACCGGGTGCGCAAGCTGCCGGTCTACATCGTGGGCGAGCTCACGCTGGCCGTCGCCGTGGGCAGCGTGCCGGTGGCCCACTGGATGGGCTGGCTGGGCATGCCGTGGCTGTACTTCGTCGGTTTCCTGCTCGGCACCGTCTACACGATCGCGGGGAGCGCCTCGCAGATCGTGCTGACGCAGGTGGTGAGCCGCGACCGCCTCGTCGAGGCGCATGCGAAGAACGCGCTGGCCTCCTCCGGCGCCGAGGTCGCGGGCCCCGGCGTCGCGGGGGCGCTGATCAAGCTCGTCGGTGCGCCGCTGGCGCTGGCGGTGGATGCGCTGCTGCTGGTGGCGTCCGCGCTCATCCTGCGCGGGGTGAAGGTCACCGAGACGCTTCATCGCCTGGACGGCGCCGATTTCTGGCGCGACCTGAAGGCCGGCGTCGCGTTCGTGCGCGGCAAGCGCATGCTGGTCGCGCTGGCCTGCGCGGTGGGCGGCTGGCAGATGTTCAACCAGGCCGCGCAGGTGGTGCAGATCCTCTTCGCGACGCGGGTGCTGGGACTGTCGGCGCAGAGCGTGGGCCTGTCCTACATCGCGCTGGGCGCGGGCACGGTGCTGGCGAGCGCGCTGGGCCACCGCATCAGCGCGCGCTTCGGCCCCGGCCCCAGCCTGATCGGCGGCTTCGCGATGTGCGGCATCGGCTGGGCGGCGCTGTGCGTCGCGCCGGCCAACGCGGTCGGCGTCGCGGCCTTCGCCTTCACGCTGTTCATGTTCGGCGTCGGCGCGGTGCTCATCTTCATCAACTTCCTGTCGCTGAGACAGGCGGTGACGCCAGCGCCGCTGCTCGGCCGGATGACCAGCACCATGCGCTGGCTGATCCTCATCCCCGCCGGCCCCGGCGCGCTGATCGGCGGCTGGCTCGGCGAGCATGTCAGCCTGCGCGCCGCGCTGGCCTTCGCGGGCGTCGGTGCGTTGCTGCTGGCGGTGCTGGCCTGGCAGGTCCAGGCGATCCGCCTGGTGAAGGTGCTGCCCAAGGTCGAGGGCGAGGATCCGCCGCTGGGCGCCGAGGCCATGCCCGGCGTGACGCCGGCCCCGACCACGGGCACCGCGCAGCTGCAACCCGCCAACGGCAACTGAGGTCCCCATGCGCGTTCAAACCGCCCCCGATCCGCTCCTGGTCGAGGTCCCCGAGCGGATCGACACCGCCCGGCTCGTGCTGCTGTCGTCGCGCGCCGGCTCGGCCCCGCGCTGAACCGCGCGGTGCTCGAGGCCCAGGAGCATCTGAAGCCCTGGATGCCGTGGGCGCACGAGACGCCCACCGTCGAGCAGTCGGAGGGCGTCGCGCGGCACATGCAGGCGCAGTTCCTGCAACGCGAGCACCTGGGCTACTACCTGCACGAACGCGGCGCCGACGGGCGGCCCGGGCGCCTGATCGGCGGGGCGGGACTGCATTCGCCGGACTGGCAGGTGCGCCGCTTCGAGCTGGGCTACTGGATCGTGCCCTCGCACACGGGGCGGGGGCTGGTGGTCGAGGTCGTCGCCGCGCTGGTGCGCCTGGGCTTCGAGCAACTGCGGGCGCGCCGCCTGGAGATCCGCACCGACTCGCGCAACGCGGCCAGCCGCGCGGTGGCCGAGCGCTGCGGCTTCACGCTCGAAGGCGTGCTGCGGCGCGATGCGCTCGACGTCGAGGGCCAGCCCTGCGACAGCTGCGTCTACGGCATGACGGACCTCGCCGACCTGCGCCAGCCGGCACGCTGACCGGTTGACTGTCTTGGCGACCTGGCGCCGTGGCGGCTTCGCGGGCGGTCAGGCCGTCGGGCTGAAGCGGTCCACCGCGTCGGTGATGATCCCGTCCACGCCGTTGGCGATCAGCCATTGCGCGGCCGCGGCATCGTTGACGGTGTAGACCAGCGCCTTCATTTCGGCCTCGCGCAGCCGCGTGACCAGCGCCTGGTCCATCAGCGCGTAATGCGTGATCACCGCGCGGCAGCCCAGCGATTGCGCCAGCTGCAGCCAGCCGTCGCCGTCGAGCTTGTCGAGCAGCAGCCCGCGCGGCACCTGCGGCGCCGATTCGCGGGCGCCGCGCAGCGCTTCCGGCTGGAAGCTGCTGAACAGCACCGACACCGGCGCCGTCTCCTCCCACAGCCGCAGGACCTCCCGGCCGACGATCTCGCCGGTGCGGAACTCGTCGCCGGGCGTGGGCTTGATCTCGATGTTCAGCGCGTGCTGGTTGCGGCGCACGAAGGCCGCGATGCTCTCCAGGCTGGCGGGAGGCTCGCCGGCGAAGGCGCGGCTGTGCCAGCGTCCGGCGTCCAAGCGCGACAGCTCGCTCCAGTTCCGGTCGGCGGCGCGGCCGCGCGCGGTCGTCGTGCGGTCTAGCGTCGCGTCGTGCAGCAGGAAGGGCACGTCGTCCGAGCTCAGTTTCACGTCGCATTCGAAGGCGCGATAACCATGCCGCGCGCCTTCCCGGAACGCGGCCAGCGTGTTCTCGGGCGCGAGCTTGCCGGCCCCCCGGTGGGCCACCCAGAAGGGCAGCGACCAGGGCCAGCTGGGTTCGTCGAGGGCATGCGTCGAGACCGTCATGTCGTTCTCCCTGATCGCTGTGGCGGATCGTCCATCCTGTTGGCCGGCGGGGCCGGGCGCCCGAAAGGCGCGGCGTGAAGGCGCGTCGTGCCGCGTCTCAGTCGACGCGCTGCCCGGTCGCCGGGTCGAACCAGTGCAGCCGCTCGCCGGGCGCCTGCAGCAGCACCTCGTCGCCG
>NZ_VOSR01000688.1:0-8550 GCF_007997345.1 Mitsuaria sp. TWR114 | reverse complement strand
GCGATCGCGCCGGCCGCCTCGAGGTTGGTCTTGAAGATCGTGTCGTCGAAGTTGCGCGCACCGACGAAGCCGCCGGTGTTCACGTCGATCGTCGTCATCGCCTCGGTCTGGTCGATGATCAGGTAGCCGCCGGACTTCAGGTCCACCCGCCGCGCCAGCGCCCGGGCGATCTCCGCGTCGATGTTGTTCAGGTCGAAGATCGGCCGCTCGCCCCGGTACAGCTCCAGCTTCGCCGTGGCGGCCGGCATGTAGGTCTCGCCGAACTGGCGCACCACGTCGTACTGCAGCTTGGCGTCGATGCGGATCGAGTTGGTCCGCTCGCTCGCCAGGTCGCGCAGCACGCGTTCGACCAGGCTCAGGTCCTGGAACAGCAGGCTGCCGGGCGGCAGGCGCAGCGACTTCTCGCGGATCGACGCCCAGGTCTTGCGCAGGTAGGCGATGTCGGCGCCGAGTTCCTCATCGCTCGCCTCCTCGGCGTTGGTGCGCAGGATGAAGCCGCCGGTGTTGCCGTCCTGGACCCCGGCCGAGACCAGCGTCTGCATGCGCGCGCGCAGCGCGTCGCGCGCCTCGGGCGAACCGATCTTCTGGGAGATGCCGATGTGGTTGTCCTGCGGCAGGTGCACCAGCAGCCGGCCCGCGATGGAGATCTGCGTCGACAGCCGGGCGCCTTTCGTGCCGATCGGGTCCTTGATGACCTGCACGGTCAAGGCCTGGCCCTCGTAGACGAGGCGCTCGATCGGGGTCGCCTGGCCGCTCTCGCCGTGATGGCCGCGCGGGCTCACGCCGTTGAGGTGCAGGTCGGCCACGTGCAGGAAGGCCGCCCGCTCCAGGCCGATGTCGATGAAGGCGGACTGCATGCCGGGCAGCACCCGCGCCACCTTGCCGAGATAGACGTTGCCGACGAGGCCGCGTTCCAGCGTGCGCTCGATGTGCAGTTCCTGCACGGCCCCGTTCTCGACCACGGCCACCCGCGTCTCCTGCGGGGTCCAGTTGATCAGGATGTCTTCCATGTTCTTGTGCTCCAGCGCTCTCGTCAGCCTCGGGGCTGGCGGCAACGCTCGAGTCGCCTTCCGGATCGCCTGCCTGGGGTCTCCGGTCCTCGCGTCGGCCTCAGACCTCGAAGCCGCCCTCCCGCAACAACCGGGCCGTTTCGAACAACGGCAGGCCCATGATGCCCGAATAACTGCCGGCGATGTGTTCGATCCAGGCCGCGGCCTGACTTTGTATCGCATAGGCGCCGGCCTTGCCCATCGGCTCGCCCGAGGCCACGTAGGCCCGCAGCCGGTCCTGGCCGATCTCGGCGAAGCGCACCTGCGACACGTTGACGTCGCTGAGCACGCGCCCGTCCGGCAGACCCAGCGCGACGGCGGTCAGCACCCGGTGCGTCCGGCCGGAGAGGCGGGCGAGCATCGCCGCCGCATGGTCCGCGTCGTCCGGCTTGCCCAGGATGAGCGCGCCCAGCGCGACCGTCGTGTCGGAGCACAGCACCGGCGCGGGCGGCAGGCCGCGCGACGCGCGGCGGCGCAGCGCCGCCTGCAGCTTCGCGGCGGTGACGCGGGTCACGTAGTCGTCCGGCGATTCGCCATCGACCACCGCCTCCAGCGCCTCCGCGTCCTCGTCGGCGCCGGGCAGCAGCAGCTCGTGACGCACGCCGATCTGCTCGAGCAGCTGACGGCGGCGCGGGCTCTGGGACGCGAGGTAGAGAAAGTCGAAGGCAGCGGCGGAGGCGGCGGATGCAACCGAGGTGGCGGAAGTGGGATCGGACATGGGCGATTCACTCGCGGTGATACGGATGCCCTTCCATCACGGACCAGGCGCGGTAGAGGCCTTCGGCCAGCAGCACGCGCACGAACGCGTGCGGCAGGGTCAGGTCGGAGAGGCGCAGCTTCTCGTCGGCGCGCGACTTGATGCTGTCGTCCAGGCCGTCGGGGCCGCCGATGAAGATCGCCACATCGCGGCCGTCGCCGCGCCAGGTCTCCAGCCGCTGCGCGAGCTGCTTGCTGGTGACCCGCTCGCCGCGCTCGTCGAGCACCACGCGCCGCGCCCCTTTCGGGCAGGCGGCGTCCAGGCGCTGGGCCTCGGCCGCCATCAACTGCTCGGTCGACTTGCCGGTGGTGCGCGGTTCCGCCTTCACCGCCTTGAGCTCCAGCCGCATCTCCGGCGGGAAGCGCTTGGCGAAATCCTCATAGGCCTCATCGGCCCAGGCCGGCATCTTCTGGCCGACCGCGCACAGCACCAGCCGCACGGGGTCAGGCCTTGGCCTTGGACTTCGTGCCGGTCTTCACCGTCGTCTTCTTGGCCGCGGGCTTGGCGGCCGCCTTCTTGGCCGCCGGTCTGGCAGCCGGCTTGGCGGCGGCGACCTTGGGCGACAGCTTCTTCACCGCCGGCTTCTTGCTGCCGACCTTCACCGTCTCGACCACTTCCTTCTTCGCCGCGGGCTTGCGCGCGGTCTTGGCGGCGGTCGCGCCGGTCGTTGTCTTCTTCGCCGGCGCCTTGGCGGCGGTCTTGGTCGCGGCGGCCTTCGCGGCGGGGGCCTTCTTCGCCGCGGTCTTGGCGGCGGTCTTCGCGCCCGTGGTCTTGGCCGCGGCGGACTTGGTGCCGGTGGCGCGCGTGGGCGCCTTCTTCGACGCGGTCGCGACGGCCTCGCCGTCGGCGGACTTGGCCTTGGCCGGCTTCTTCGCCGACTTGGCGGCCTTCTTCGCCTTGGGCGCGTCCTCGTCCTCGTCGTCCATCGGCTCGGACGCCTTCACCAGCTTCGTGCCGCTGTTGCCCAGCTTGAGCTTGACCGGCTTGCCGCCCCAGATTTCCTCGAGGTGGTAGTACTGGCGGATCGCCGGCTGCATCAGGTGCACGACGGCCGCGCCGCAGTCCACGATGATCCATTCGCCGTTGTCCTCGCCCTCGGTGCGCATCACCTGCATGCCGCGCTTCTTGACCGTCTCCCGCACGCTGGACGCCAGCGCCTTGGTCTGCCGGTTGCTCGTGCCCGACGCGATGATCACGCGCTCGAACAGGGGCGACAGGCGCTCGGTGTCGAAGACCAGGATGTCCTGCGCCTTCACATCCTCCAGACCATCGACGATGGCACGTTCCAGTTTCTTGATGTCCATTCAGTTCTCACTGTAGAGACGGTGCCGGGCAATATACCCCGCCACCTCGTCGCCCACCACGGGCCTCACGTCAGCGCCCTTGGCCGCCAGTCGGCGGGCCTCGGTGGATGACCATTGCAGCGCCGGCATCACCAGCCGGACCAGCCGATGCGGCCGCTCCAGCAGCGCCGCCGGCGCCCTCACCTCGTCCTGCGCGCGGGCGGCCACCGCCAGCCCCATGCGCTCGACCAGTTCCTCCCAGCCGTTCCAGCTCGGGAAGCCGGCCAGCTGGTCCTGTCCCAGGATCAGCCAGAGCGCGTCGCCCGGCCGTTCCTGCTGATACTCGCGCACCGAGTCGAGCGTGTAGCTCGGCCCGGCGCGCCGGATCTCGCGATCGTCGACGACGAAACGCGGATCGCCGCCCTCGCCCGCGATCGTCAACCGGACCATCTCGGCCCGGTGCGCCGCGCCGGCCATCCGGCGGCCCGACTTCTGCCACGGCTGCCCGGCGACGATCCAGCGCACCTCGTCCAGCGCGAGCTGGTCCAGCGCCGCGTGCGCCAGCGCCAGGTGGGCGCGATGCACCGGATCGAACGACCCGCCGAACCATCCGACCTGTCGCGCGCGGTTCGAATGGCTGCTGCTCACTCGGGACCCTTCAGAACCAGAGGTGCGTCGGCACCTCGTCGGCCCAGTCGCGCGGGCGGAGGAAGTCGGTGTAGAGCCGGGCCTCGGGCGAGCCGTCCTCGGGCTGCCAGTCGTAGCGCCAGCGCGCCACCGGCGGCATCGACATCAGGATCGATTCGGTGCGCCCGCCCGACTGCAGCCCGAACAGCGTGCCGCGGTCGAAGACCAGGTTGAACTCGACATAACGACCCCGGCGATAGGCCTGGAAGTCACGCTCGCGCTCGCCATAGGCCAGGCCGTGACGGCGCTCGACGATGGGCTCGTAGGCCGGCAGGAAGGCATCGCCCACCGACTGCAGCAGGCCGAAGGCGTTGTCGATGCCGCCCTCGGCGAAGTCGTCGAAGAAGATGCCGCCGACGCCGCGCGGCTCGTTGCGGTGCTTCAGGTGGAAGTACTCGTCGCACCACTGCTTGAAGCGCGGATAGAGGTCCTGGCCATGCGGCTCCAGCGCGGCACGGCAGGTGCGGTGGAAGTGCTGCGCGTCGCGCTCGAAGCCGTAGTACGGCGTCAGGTCCATGCCGCCGCCGAACCAGACGACCGGATCGCGGTCGGCCGGCAGCGCCGCAAACATGCGCACGTTCATGTGGACCGTCGGCACGAACGGGTTGTGCGGGTGCATCACCAGCGAGACGCCCATCGCCTCGAACGGCGATCCGGCCAGCTCGGGTCGGTGGGCCGTCGCCGACGGCGGCAGCACCCGGCCGCGCACATGCGAGAAATTGACGCCGCCGCGCTCGAACACCGCGCCGTTCTCGATCAGACGCACCAGGCCGTCGCCCTCCAGGCGGCCGCCGGGCTCGCGTTGCCAGGCATCGCTGATGAAGGCCTGGCCGTCCAGGCGCTCCAGCGTCGTGACGATCCGCTGCTGCAGGCCGAGCAGGTAGTCGCGCACCAACTGCGTGTTCATCGGGAATCTCCATCCTGGCGCGCCCGGGGCGCGCCCTCATTGGGCTTGAAGCGGATCAGGCCGGCCTGGTCGGGCCGCCTGCCTTGGCGCCCCTGCAGCACCTGCGCGAACAGCGCCAGGTCCCGGGTGGGATCGCCGCTGAGCTCGACGAAGTCGGTGAAGATCACCTGCTTCGTCGCGAAGTCGAACGACGCCAGCCCCACCGGCACGCCGGCCTGCACGGCCACGTGGTACGCGCCCGACTTCCAGTGATCGACGTAGCCGCGCGTGCCCTCGGGCGCGACGATCAGCCAGAACGACTCCCCGCGCGCCTTGGCGTCGAGCATCTGGCGCACGGTGTCGCCGACCAGCCCGTTGGCCGAGCGCCGGTTCACCGCCACGCCGCCGATCGCGCGCATCCAGTGACCGACCAGCGGCAGCTTGAACAGGCTGTCCTTGGCCCAGAACCTGAGCTCGAAACCCAGGCTCCACTTCGTCAGTACGCCGACCGGGAAATCCCAGTTGGAGGTGTGCGGGTACACCATCACCACGCCCTGCCGCGCCGGCAGGCCCTGGCAGACGATGCGCCAGCCGAAGAGCCGCAGCACCGCCCGCGCCAGCGCGCTGCCGCGCGGCATCGGCGTCAGCGCGCCGGTCCAGCGGCGCGGCAGGGCGCGCGCCTCGCCGTCCGCGGGGCGGACGTCGAGGGTCTGCGGCAAGTCGAGGCTCAAGATGGGCAGCGGCGAGGAAAGGCAGTGGACCGGCTTCAGCGCTTGATGGCGCGGTAACCGATGTCCTGGCGGTACTGCTTGCCGTCGAACTGGATCGACTGCGCGGTCTGGTAAGCCAGCTGCTGGGCATGGCGCACCGCCTCGCCCAGCGCGGTCACGCACAGCACGCGGCCGCCGCTGGTGACGAGCTGGCCGTCCTCGCGCAGCGTCGTGCCGGCATGGAAGACCATCGCGTCCTCGCCGTCCTCGGGCAGGCCGGTGATCGCGTCGCCCTTGCGCGGCGACAGCGGATAACCGCTGGCGGCCATCACGACGCCCAGCGCCGCGCGGCGGTCCCACTGCAGCTCGACCTGGTCCAGCGTGCCGTCGGTCGCGTGCATCAGCACCTCGAACAGGTCGCTCTTGAGCCGCATCATGATCGGCTGCGTCTCGGGATCGCCCATGCGGGTGTTGAACTCGACGGTGCGCGGCTGGCCGTGCGCGTCGATCATCAGGCCGGCGTAGAGGAAACCGGTGAACGGGGTGCCGTCGCGGGCCATGCCCTGGATCGTCGGCATGACGATCTCGTGCATCACCTTGGCATGGACGTTGGGCGTCACCACCGGCGCCGGCGAGTACGCGCCCATGCCACCGGTGTTGGGACCCTGGTCGGCGTCGAGCAGGCGCTTGTGGTCCTGGCTGGTGGCCAGCGGCAGGACGTTGCGGCCGTCGCACAGCACGATGAAGCTGGCTTCCTCGCCTTCGAGGAACTGCTCGATGACGACGCGCGCGCCGCCCTCGTTGTGGACCACACCGAGCTTGTTGTCGGCCAGGATCCAGTCGATCGCCTCATGCGCCTCGGCCAGCGTCATCGCCACGACCACGCCCTTGCCCGCCGCCAGGCCATCGGCCTTGATGACGATGGGCGCGCCCTGCGCGTCGACGTAGGCATGGGCCTGGGTCGCGTCGCTGAAGGTCTCGTAGGCGGCGGTCGGGATGCCGTGGCGCTTCATGAACTCCTTGGCGAAGGCCTTGGAGCTCTCCAGCTGCGCGGCCGCCTTGGTCGGGCCGAAGATGCGCAGCCCGCGGGCGCGGAACTCGTCGACGACGCCGGCGGCCAGGAAGGCCTCGGGGCCGACCACGGTCAGCGCGATCTTCTGCTCGACGGCGAAGTCGGCCAGCGCCTTCACGTCGGTGATCGGGACGTTCTTCAGGAGCGGATCGCGCGCGGTGCCGCCGTTGCCGGGCGCCACGAACACCTGCGTGACGCGCTCGCCCTGCGCCAGCCGCCAGGCCAGCGCGTGCTCGCGGCCACCATTGCCAAGGACCAGGACCTTCATTCGGACAGGCTCGCGTTGTGATAGACCTCCTGGACGTCGTCCAGGTCCTCGATGACGTCCAGCAGCTTCTGCATGCGCGCGGCGTCGTCGCCGGCCAGGTCGATGGTGTTCTCGGCCCGCATGGTGACCTCGGCGATCTCGGGCTTCAGGCCGGCGGCCTCGAGCGCGTTCTTCACCGCTTCATAGTCGCCGGGGGCGGTCAGCACCTCGATGGCGCCGTCGTCGTCGGTCAGGACGTCCTCGGCGCCGGCTTCCAGCGCCACCTCCATGACCTTGTCCTCGGACGTGCCGGGCGCGAAGACCAGCTGGCCGCAGTGCTTGAACTGGAAGGCCACCGAGCCTTCGGTGCCCAGGTTGCCGCCGTACTTGCTGAAGGCGTGACGGACCTCGGCGACGGTGCGCACGCGGTTGTCGGTCATGCAGTCGACGATGATCGCGGCGCCGCCGATGCCGTAGCCTTCGTAGCGGATTTCCTCGTAGGTCACGCCGTCGAGGTTGCCGGTGGCCTTGTCGACGTTGCGCTTGATGTTGTCGGCCGGCATGTTGGCGGCCTTGGCCTTCTCGATCGCCAGGCGCAGGCGGGGGTTCATGGTGATGTCGCCGCCGCCGGTGCGCGCGGCGACGATGATTTCACGGGTCAGACGGGTCCAGACCTTGCCGCGCTTCTCGTCCTGGCGGCCCTTGCGGTGCTGGATGTTGGCCCATTTGGAATGCCCTGCCATGTCCTCGTTCTCCTATGAACGACGGCCCGGAAAAACTCCGGGCGGCGCTGTTGATGCTTCGTTAGACTGCGATTTTAGCTTTTTGCCTCTGGAGACTTCCGCATGGCCGACCCGATCCTGCTGGCCCGCCACGGCGACACCGAATGCCAGCTGCTTCCGGCGCTGGCCAACCGGCACGGCCTGATCACCGGCGCGACCGGCACCGGCAAGACGATCAGCCTGCAGAAACTGGCCGAATCCTTCAGCCAGATGGGGGTACCGGTCTTCATGGCGGACGTCAAGGGCGACCTGACCGGCATCTCGCAGGCGGGCGCGCCGTCGACCAAGCTGCTGGCGGTGCTGAAGGAACGCGGCATCTCGCCGCCGGCCCCGATCGCCTGCCCGACCACGCTGTGGGACGTCTTCGGCGAGCAGGGCCATCCGGTGCGGGCGACCGTCTCCGACATGGGCCCGCTGCTGCTGTCGAGGATGCTGGGCCTGAACGAGACCCAGGCCGGCGTGATGCAGATGGTCTTCAAGATCGCCGACGACCACGGCCTGGCGCTGCTGGACCTGAAGGACCTGCGCGCGATGCTGCAGCACGTCGGGGAGAACGCCAGCGAGTTCACGACCCAGTACGGCAATGTGTCAGCCGCCAGTGTCGGCGCGATCCAGCGCGGCCTGCTGCAGATCGAGGCGCAAGGCGGCGACAAGTTCTTCGGCGAGCCGATGCTCGACATCCACGATTTCATGCAGACCTCGGATGGATTGGGCGTCATCAACATCCTGGCCGCCGACAAGCTGATGGCCGCGCCGCGGCTGTACGCGACCTTCCTGCTGTGGATGCTGTCGGAACTGTTCGAGACGCTGCCGGAGGTGGGCGACCTGGACAAGCCCAAGCTGGTGTTCTTCTTCGACGAGGCCCACCTGCTGTTCAAGGACGCGCCGGCGGCGCTGGTCGAGCGCATCGAGCTGGTCGTGCGGCTGGTGCGGTCCAAGGGCGTCGGGGTCTATTTCGTGACGCAGAACCCGCTGGACATCCCGGACACGGTGCTGGGCCAGCTCGGCAACCGGGTGCAGCACGCGCTGCGCGCGTTCACGCCACGCGACCAGAAGGCGGTCAAGGCGGCGGCGGAC
>NZ_VOSR01000687.1:0-9907 GCF_007997345.1 Mitsuaria sp. TWR114 | reverse complement strand
CGCGGCGGTCCTCGCCGGAGAAAGCCTGAGCCCCGCAGCTGAGCCGGTCGTCGACCTGCGCACCCTCGACGCCGACATGCCGCCAAGCGTCGCGGGACTGGACGATCTGGCCTATGTGCTCTACACCTCGGGCTCGACCGGCCAGCCCAAGGGCGTCGCCATCGAGCATGGCCAGCTGCTCCATTACGTCGTCGGCAGCTCGGTGGCGATGGACCTGGCGGCCAGCCGCCGCTGGGCGCTGACGAGCTCGGTGGTGGCCGACCTGGGCAACACGGCGCTGTTCGGCGCGCTGTTCAACGGTGCCTGCCTGGTCATCGCCGAGGACGCCGACACGCGGGACGCGGACGCCTTCGCCCGCTTCGTCGACGGGCGCGGCATCGACGCCATCAAGATCGTGCCGTCCCACCTGGAGGCGCTGCTGGACGCCCGGTCGCCGCGGTTGCCGCGCACCGTGGTGCTCGGCGGAGAAGCCGCGCCTCGCGCGCTGATCGAGCGCATCTGGCGCCTCGCGCCGGGCACCGTGATCCACAACCACTACGGCCCGACCGAGACCACGGTGGGCGTGCTGGTCCACCGCGTGCGCCCGTCCGATGCGCAAGGCGCCGACGCGCTGCCGCTGACGCAGGTGCTGCCCAACACCCGGGTCCATGTGCTCGACGAGGCGATGCGACTGGTGCCGGCCGGCGCCCAGGGGCAGGTCCATGTGGGCGGTCCGCAGCTGTGCCGCGGCTACCTGGGTCGCGAGGTGCCGGGGGTCTTCGTCGACGACCCGTTCCATCCCGGCGAGCGCCTCTACCGCACCGGCGATGTCGCGCAGGTGCTGGCCGAGGGCGGCCTGCGCCTGATCGGACGCGCGGATCATCAGCTGAAGCTGCGAGGTTTCCGCGTGGACCCAGCGGAGGTCGAAGGCGCGCTGCTGACGCTGTCCGGCGTGCGCCAGGCCGTCGTGCTCGGGATGCCCGGCGCCGGCGGCATCGAGTTGACTGCCTGCGTCGCCATGGCTGAGGACGGTGCTGGCGCCGACGTCGGCATCGGCGGCCTGCGCGAGGCGCTGAAGTCGCTGCTGCCCTCGCACATGGTCCCTGCACGGGTGATGCGCGTCGACGACTTCCCGCGCCTGCCCAACGGCAAGCTCGATCGCGCGGCCATCGCGACGCTCGTGGCGTCCGCCCTGACTTCGCCCTCGACCACAACCGCGACATCGACGTCATCCGTCGTCGTGCCTGGCGCGCTCGGCGCGCTCGACGCGCTCAGCGGGACGAGCGGCCCGACGGCCTCGGTCCAGGCCGCGTCCGCCGGCGCGCCGCGCGGTCTGCTGCGCGTGACCGCGCCGGTGGCGCTCGGGCGGCAGCATGTGGCGCCCGCGCTTCCGGCCTTCTTCGAGCGGTATCCGGAGCTGCGCATCGAGCTCGACCTGTCCGACCGGCTGGTGCCGCTGGCGCAGGAGGGCTTCGACCTGGCGATCCGCCACACCAGCGCGCCGCCGGACACCCATGTCGCGTTCAAGCTCTGCCCGTCGCGCGCGCTGCTGACGGCCAGCCCGGCCTACCTCGCGCGCGCGGGCCGGCCCCAGCATCCGGCGGAACTGGCGCAGCATCACTGCCTGCCCTACCTGCGCCCGGGGCCAGCGCAATGGTTCTTCGAGCGCGCCGCCAGCGCGCCGGCGCCCGAGCGCCTGCGCGTGCCGGTGCAAGGCCTCTTCCGCGCGAGCAACAGCGAGGTGCTGCGCGACGCGGCGCTGTCGGGGCTGGGCATCGCGCTGCTGCCGGACTTCAGCGCCCGCGACGCGATGCGCGACGGCCGTCTGGTCGAGGTGCTGCCGGACTGGCGCGCCGTCGGCTTCTTCGGCGACGCGATCTACGCCATCCATCCGTGGAGCAGCCACACGCCGCAGGGCGTGCGGCTGCTGGTGGACCACCTCAAGGGCGTGATGGGCGGCGGCTACTGAGGGCTCAGCGCGTGACCTTCACCGCGCTCAATGGCACCAGCGCGAGCAGCGCAGCCAGCAGCCAGAACGCGGTCGACAGTCCGACGCCCGCCGCGAGGAAGCCGATCAACGCCGGCCCGAGCAGCACGCCCGCATAACCCGCCGTCGTCACCGCCGAGACGGCGAACGCGGCGGGCATCACGGTCTGCTGGCCGGCGCGCCGGAACAGCACCGGCACGAGGTTGGACGCGCCCAGGCCGATCAGCACGAAGCCCGCGAAGGCCACCGCGCGGACCGGCGCGAGCAGCAAGGCGGCCACGCCCAGCACCGCGACCACGCCGCCCACCACCAGCGTCCGCCGATCGCCCAGGCGCGCGACCACCGCGTCGCCGGTGAGCCGTCCCGCCGTCATCGCGATCGAGAACAGCATGAAGCCGATGCCGCCCTGCGCCGGCGCGACCAGCTTGGCCTCGGTCAGCAGCAGCGCGCTCCAGTCCAGCACCGCGCCTTCCGCGAGGAAGGTCACCGCGGCGAGCAGCGCCATCAACCACACGAGGCCGCGCGGCATCACGAACAGCGGACCGCTGGACGAGCGCGCCGTCTCCAGCACGTAGGGCCAGGCCACCACGACCGCCAGCGCCATCAGCGCGGCGCCCAGCAGCGTCGCATGCAGCGGCTCGAAGTCCATCGACAGCAGCAGCGTCATGAAGGCCGCGCCGATGAAGCCGCCCACGCTGTAGAGCCCATGGAATCCGGACATCAGCGGCTTGCCCGCCGCGCGCTCGACCTCCAGCGCGTTGATGTTCATCGCGACGTCGAGCGATCCCAGGCATGCGCCGAAGGCTGCCAGCGCCAGGCCCAGGGTCCAGGGCGAGCCCGCGAAGGCCAGCAAGGGCAGTAGCGCCGCCATGCCGAAGCCGCTGCACACGATCACCAGCCGCGTGCCGAAGCGCGTGCTCAGCATGCCGGCCGCGACCATCGCCACGACCGAGCCCAAGCCCAGGCACAGCAGCAGCACGCCGAGGGCGCCTTCATCGACGCCCAGCCGCTGCCGCGCGAAAGGCACCAGCGGCGCCCAGCACGCGACGCCGAAGCCCGCCACCAGGAAGGCCAGGCGCACGGCGAGGCGATGCTCGGGTTTCTCGACCACGGGCTCGGCGCCCGTGAAGCTCTGCGGCGCGGCGCTCATGCCGCGGTCTCCACGGCGATCACGTCGACCGCGGCTTCGCGCAGGCCGCGCACCACGCCGGCATCGAGGTCCTGCTCGATCACTGCCGTCCTGAGCATCGCGAAGTCGGCGATGTGATGCGGAGCGGAAGCACGTGCCTTGTCGCTGGTCAGCAGCGCCACGACCTGGCGGCTGTTCTGGATCAGCGTGCGCTTGAACGCCGCCTCGCTGAACTGCGTCGTCATGACGCCGTCCGCCACCGACAGCGAACAGACGCCGACGAAGCACCGGTCGATGCGCATCCGGGACAGCGCATCGACCGCGGCCGCGTCCACGCAGCCGCCCAGGTGGCGGTCGACCTCGCCGCCCAGCATCAGCAGCCGCAGGTCCTGCCGGCGCAGCACGGCCGCCGCCACGTCGACCGCGTTGGTGGCGATGGTCAGCCCGGCGTCCTCGGGCAGGAACTCGACCAGCGCGAGGTTGGTGCTGCCGGTGTCGATGAACACCAGTTCGTCCGGCCGGACCGTGGCCGCCCCCGCCCGCGCGAGCGCCGACTTGCGCCCCGGCGCCTCGCGCAGCCGCGCCGCCAGCGGACGGTCGCTGTCCTGCACCGGCACCGCGCCGCCATAGACACGGCGGCACAAGCCGTCGGCCGCGAGCGCGCGCAGGTCGCGGCGGATCGCGTCCTCGGAGAGCTTGAATTCGGTGGCGAGGTCCGCCGCCACGACGGACTGGCCCGCCGAGAGGCGCTCGGCGATGAGCTGCCGGCGGGCTTGGGGAAGGTCGGGTTGCGTCATGTCGCGCCTCGGTTGAAGCGCCGCAGTATGCATGATCAATCCTGTTTCTGCACGTTCATGCACGATTCGTCGACCGCTGCTCGCACCGGGGCAGGCCGCCGCTTCACCCCTGCCGCCTCCCCCGCTGTGGGGAAACATCCCTGATCCGAGGGGCCTCGCCTTCCCTCCCATGGGGGTCGGCCTCCCTAGTCCATGGGTTTTTTCGTGAAGCGCCGCCGCCGAAAGTCGCCCCGGGCGGTCGATGTTGGCCGTCAGGAGACAGGTATGACTTCGTTGACTGTGATGCGTCGTCGCATGGCCGCCTGGGCGGCCCTGTGCGGCGCGACCGCCGCGCTGCTGGGCATGACGCCCGCCGCGGCACAAACCCTCAAGCCCGAGACCGACGTGGTCCAGGGCGTGACCCTGCGCACCGGCGAGGCGCTGCGCGTGGGCGGCTACTCGGCGCTGCGCGCGAAGGCGCTGCAATCGCCGCGCAAGCTGCGGGTGATCGCGCGGCTGTCGGCCTACGCGACCGGGGCCGGTCCCGCCGGCGAGCCCTTGCGCGCGATCGGCGAGACGCCCGCGATCCGCGGCGCACGCGACCAGCTGGTGCTGCGCCTGCGAGCCCGCGGCGCCGACGCGGTGGAAGGCCTGCCCGACACCGCGCTGGTGGTGATGGAGGTCGATGCGGCCCAGCTCGATGCGCTGGTCGCCAACGGCGAGATCGCCGAGCTGACCGAGGACGTGCCGGTGCCCGCAACGCTGGCCGAGTCCGACCCGCTGGTGCGGGCGCCGCAGGCCCATGCACTGGGCGCGCGCGGCGCCGGCACGACGGTGGCCATCCTCGACACCGGCGTGCAGGCCAACCATCCGTTCCTGAACGGGCGCGTCGTCGAAGAGGCCTGCTTCTCGACGACCTCGGCGGCCAACAACTCGACCTCGCTCTGCCCGGGCGGCGCGTCCAGCAGCACGGCGGTCGGCTCCGGCGCGGCCTGCGCGATCAGCGGCTGCGACCATGGCACCCACGTGGCCGGCATCGCCGCCGGCCGCGCCACCGGCGCCACCACCTTCAACGGCATGGCGCCGGACGCCAACCTCATGGCCGTGCAGGTGTTCTCGCGCTTCACCGACTCGGCGGGGAACACGCCCTGCGCGAACTCGAACAAGGCCTCGCCCTGCATCCTGAGCTTCACCTCGGACCAGATCCGCGGCCTGCAGCGGGTGCTGGAGCGGCGCGCGACGCGCAACATCGTCTCCGCCAACATGAGCCTGGGCGGCGGCGTCAACGCCGCGGCCTGCGATGCCGATGCCCGCAAGGACGTCATCGACGACCTGCTGGCCGTGCGCGTGGCCACGGTGATCGCGTCGGGCAACAACGGCTCGGCCACCGGCGTCAGCGCGCCGGGCTGCATCTCGACCGCGGTGACGGTGGGCTCGACAACCAAGAGCGACCTCGTCTCCAGCTTCTCCAACAGCGCGGCGCTGGTGGACCTGCTGGCGCCGGGATCGGGCATCACCTCGTCGGTGACCGGCGGCGGCTTCGGCGCGAAGAACGGCACCTCGATGGCGACGCCCCATGTGGCGGGCGCCTTCGCGGCGATCCGCTCGGTCGTCCCGGGCGCCAACGTCGGCGACATCCTCGGCGCGCTGCAATCGACCGGCGTCGCGATCACCGACACGCGCAACAACCTCACGCGCCGGCGCATCAACCTGGAAGCGGCGGTGAACCAGCTCGCGCCGCAGCCCTTCGCGCTGTCCAGCGGCATGCTGTTCCAGATGCATGCCGACGGCCGCATCTGGGCCCACACCGGCGTGGCCTGCAATGGCGCCGGCTGCCCGGGCTGGGTGCTGCTCGACGCCAACCCGGCGACGCGCGCGATCGCGGCCGGCGGCAACGCGCTGTACCAGCTGCACGCGGACGGGAAGGTCTGGCGCTACACCGGCATCCGCTGCGGCGGCAATGCCTGCCCGGGCTGGCAGATGCTGGACAACAACCCGGCGACGAAGCAGATCGCGGCGGGCGGCACCTCGCTCTACCAGCGGCATGCGGACGGGAAGATCTGGCGCTCGACCGGCGCGGCCTGCTCGGGCAACAGCTGCCCGGGCTGGACGATGCTGGACAACAACCCGGCCACGATCGACATCGTCGCGGACGGCACGCGGCTCTACCAGCTGCACAACACCGGCGCGATCTGGCGCTCCACCGGCGCGGCCTGCTCCGGCAACAGCTGCCCCGGCTGGACCCAGCTGGACAACAACCCGCATGCCAAGGCGCTGGCCGCGGCGGGCGGCCAGCTGTACCAGCGGCATGACACCGGCGCGATCTGGCGTTCGACCGGCGTGGCCTGCACCGGCAACAGCTGCCCCGGCTGGACGATGCTGGACAACAACCCGGCGGCGCGCGAGATCGCGGCCAATGTCGGCGGGCTGTTCCAGCGCCATGCGGACGGCAAGATCTGGCGCTTCACCGGCCAGGTGTGTTCCGGCAACAGCTGCCCGGGCTGGACGATGCTCGACAACAACGGCGCGACCGTGCAGATCGAGGCGGCCACCAGCGGGCTCTACCAGCGCCATGGCAATGGCCGCATCTGGCGCTCGACGGGCGCGGCCTGCTCCGGCAACAGCTGCCCGGGCTGGGTGATGCTGGACAACAATCCGGCGACCAGCACCATCGTGACGGCCCAGCCATGAGGGCCCGGTCACCGCGTCTGTCGCGCCTGCGCATGCCGGCGTGCATCGCCGCCGCCCTGATGGGCACGGCCTGCGCGCTGATGGGCGGCGACGGCGCGGTGGCCGGCTCGCCGGGCGCGCCGCTGTTTTCTTCCACCGTGGAGTGCCCTGCCATGGAGGCCATCGAAGGCGCCGCGGCGCTGCTCGCGTCGCTGGACCGCAGCCCGGACCGCACGGCCCGGGTGCTGCTGCGGCTCAAGCCGGGGCCGGCCGCGATGGCCGGCGCACGGCGCGCGCTCGACGCGGCGAAGGCCGCGGGCGAGCCGGTCGGCGGCCGGCCGCTGCTGGTCGCCGAGCTCACCGCCGCGCAGCTGCGGGTGGTGCTCGCGAGCTGCGAGGTGATCGGCGTCCAGCCGGACGAGGCCGTGCCCCCGAGCTGACCTTCGGCGAGGCGGAAGCGGCGCTGTCATGATGTCGCCCAGCCGAGGCCCATCCCGGGCCGATTGCCAAGGAGCGCCCATGAGCACCGCATCGATGCTGTCGACCCTGTTCCGCTACCAGGCCTGGGCCCACGACGGGTTCCTGCGGGCGATCGAGGACCTCGATGCCGAGCGGTTCGGGGAGGCGCGCCACCTGGCGCTGCGCGTGCTGAATCACGTCTACGTGGTCAACCAGATCTTCACCGGCCACCTGACCGGCCAGCCGCACGGCTACGAGGCCAACAACACCGTCGACACGCCCACGCCACAGGCGCTGCGCGCGGCGCATGCGGCGTCAGACCGTTGGTTGCTGGAGTACGTCGCGGCCATCACGCCCGAGCAACTGGCCGAGCGCATCGCGTTCACCTTCACCGACGGCGGCCGCGGCGCGATGACGCGCGAGGAGATGCTCTTCCATGTTGTGACCCACGACGGGTACCACCGCGGCGAGGTGGGACGGATGCTCAAGCAGATCCAGTCACCGCTGCCGTGGGACACGTTCGCGGTGTTCCTGCATCAGGACCAGCCGGAGCGGCGCGGGCAGGGTTGAGGGCGGACCTCAGTCCGCAGGCCTCACGTAGTAGAGATCGAACTCGCCCTCTTCCACCAACTCGAATCCGTGCCGCTGATAGAAGCGGTTGGAGTCGCTCTGCTTCAGCGCACCGACACGCACTGGCAGGCCGAGTGCTCGCGCTTCGCGGAAGACCTCGGCGAGCACGCCGGCGCCGATGCCGCGTCCCTGCCAGGCTGGATCGATATAAAGGTGATCCAGCGCCAGCCAGCCAGGCTGCTGCGTGGTGACGACGAAGCCAAGGCGCTGCCCGTCGACGACGATGTGGCGCGTGCGCTCGGGATCGAAGCTGGAGAGGAAGCGCTCGCGCGCCCGCTGCGGATCGAAGCGGCCGATGCGTTCGAGGCTCTCGCGCATCGCGGCGATGCGCAGCGCGACGAGGGCTTCGGCGTCATCCAGGGCGGCGGCGTCGAACCGGAGAACGGCGGGGCTTGGCACGGTCGGCATGGCGCGCATCGTAAGCGCGGTGCCGATCGATTCGGACCCACAAAAAAGGACGCCCGACCAGCGGAGCTGACCGGGCGTTGCAAGTCCTAGAAAGGACGTCGTTGGGATCGGTGCCGTCCATCGGGGCTGAAGGCCGCGCCGTTGGAAGGCGTGAGGTGGACTCTAGGGCGAACCCTGAGGACGCGGCATCCCCTCAAGGTGGGATACCTGGGGAAATTGGTCAGCAGGTGTAAGGAGCACTCCGCATTACGGAAAACTGCGGCGGATCTCACGCCGCGACCCATGACTTCCGTTCGCCGGCGCACACAAGCCATCCCGGTCGCCGTGCCCCGGCGCGGATCCTGCCGCTGCTGTCGTGGACAACGCGGTTGTGCCGGGGGTCGCTTCAGGCGGCGTACACGCGCGCCGGATAATCCCGCCCCATGACCGCGCCCAAGCCTCCCAAGAAGTCCGCGCCCCGGCCGCCTGCAAGCAAGACCTCGGGCTCGCCCGCGAGGGCCGGCACGCCGTCGCACGGGCCGCGTCCGCAGCCTCACCGCCCCGCGATCGACGCGCCCAGCGCGCCGCCGGAGCCCTGGAGCGACGACGACCTCGACGAGCTGCAGTCACTGCTCGACGAAGTCCCGGCGCCGCTGGAGCCGCTCGATGCCTCGATGCTCGACGGCTTCCTGGTCGCGCTGATCCTGCAGCCCAAGCCGGTGCCGCTGTCCGACTGGTGGCGCTGGGTGCTCGATGCCGAGGAGGGCCGGCCCGCCCCGGCGCGCTACGACGCCCAGCCGCTGCTGCAGCTGGTCCAGCGCCGCGAGCATCAGCTCAAGCAGGCCATCGCCGATCGGCAGTGGTTCGACCCCTGGGTCTTCGAGCTGGACGAGGACGCGTCCCCGTCGGAGACCGTGCTGCCCTGGGTCGCCGGTTTCGCGCTGGCCGCCGACCTGTTCCCGGCGCTGATGAACCTGGACGAGTCCGAGCTCAACGAGCCGCTCGCCCAGCTCTACATGCATCTGGATCCCGAGGACCTCGAGGACGCGGATGCGCTGCTCGAGGAGATCGAGAGCCTGGAGCCGCCCGAGGAACTGGACGAGGCAGTCGAGAGCCTGGTGCGGGCCAGCCTGCTGCTGGCGGACATCTCGCGGCCGCGCCCCGCGCCGAAACCGCAGCGGTCGGGTGGCCCCGGCGGACCGAGGGGTTCGGGCGGCCCCGCCGGTCCGCGCCGCGGCGGACCGCCGCCCCGCCGGCCCCAGTGAGGCTCAGCGCGCGGCGGGCGCCTTGGGCTCGGCGTCCGCGGCTTCCGCAGTGGTCGGCGTCGCGATCGGCGCGCCGGGCCCCACCTGGCGCTTCATCCACTCGCTCATCTCCCACAGCGTGTGCCCCACCGACTCACGCGCCGAATAGCCGTGCGATTCGAAGGGCAGCGTGACGTAGCGCACCGAGCCGCCGGTGCCCGCGAGCGCCTGGTACAGCCGCGCACTCTGCATCGGGAAGGTGCCGGGGTTGTTGTCCAGCTCGCCGTGGATCAGCAGCAGCGGCTCCTTGAGCCGGTCGGCGTAGTTGAACGGCGAGAGCTTCTGGTAGACCTCCTGCGCCTCCCAGTAGGTCCGGCGCTCGCTCTGGAAACCGAAGGGCGTGAGGCTGCGGTTGTAGGCGCCGCTGCGCGCGATGCCCGCCTTGAACAACCGCGTGTGCGCCAGCAGGTTGGCCGTCATGAAGGCGCCGTAGCTGTGGCCGCCCACCACCATGTGGTCGCGGTCGCTGACGCCCAGGTCCACCGCCTTGTCGATGATGGCCTGCGCGTTGGCGGTGATCTGCGCGATGAAGCTGTCGTTCACCGTCTTGGGATCGCCCACCACCGGCATCGTCGCGTCCATCAGC
>NZ_VOSR01000686.1:0-6340 GCF_007997345.1 Mitsuaria sp. TWR114 | reverse complement strand
CGAGGTCTTCCTCTTCGACGACGACCGCCGCTTCAAGCCGCGCACGCTGGACGATTAAGCGACAGCCCACGGTTCGCCGCCTGGAACCTGGGCCACAATGCCGCCCATGTTCTGGACGCTGCCAACCCTGCTGACCTGGGCCCGCATCGTGGCCATCCCGCTGATCGTCGGGGTGTTCCACCTGCAGATGACGCCCGCCCATCAAAACCTGCTGGCCACCGTCCTGTTCATCACGGTGGCCCTGACCGACTGGGCGGACGGCTACCTGGCGCGCAAGCTCAACCAGACCTCGTCCTTCGGCGCCTTCCTGGATCCGGTGGCCGACAAGTTCCTGGTCTGCGCGGCGCTGCTGGTGCTGCTGGAGCAGGGCCGCGTCGACGCGCTGGTGGCGCTGGTCATCGTGGGGCGGGAGATCGCCATCTCCGCGCTGCGCGAGTGGATGGCGCAGATCGGCGCGTCGCGCTCGGTGGCCGTGCACATGCTGGGCAAGCTCAAGACCACGGTGCAGATGGTGGCCATTCCCTTCCTGCTCTTCAACGGCACGCTGTTCGGCGTGATCAACACCGCCGCGTGGGGCACCTGGCTGATCTACCTGGCCGCGGTGCTGACCATCTGGTCGATGGTCTATTACCTGCAGAAGGCGCTGCCCGAGATCCGCGCCAAGGTGCGCTGAGCCATCCCCCCGCTTGTATCGGGACTTCCCCCTTGTCGGGGCCCGAGGGCAATGCGTCTAGAATCCGCTTCCCGCGCCGTTCGGCGGCCTGGCAAACCAATGAGGGGGTACCTTCGTGAACAAGTCCGAATTGATCGAGCACATCGCCAAGCAGGCGGACATTTCCAAGGCCGCCGCGGGGCGTGCGCTGGAAGCCGTGATCGGCGGTGTGAAGACCACGCTCAAGAAGAACGGGACGGTGTCGCTGGTGGGCTTCGGCACCTTCAGCGTCACGAAGCGCGCCGCGCGCACCGGCCGCAACCCGCGCACGAACGAGGCGATCAAGATCAAGTCGGCGAAGGTGCCGAAGTTCCGTCCGGGCAAGGCCCTCAAGGACGCCGTGAACTGACCAGTTCCCGGGCGCTTAGCTCAGTTGGTAGAGCGGCTCCTTTACACGGAGTAGGTCGGCGGTTCGAGACCGTCAGCGCCCACCAAACCCGAGGCTAGAATGCCGCGGCGCAAAGGCGAACCCCGGTTCGCCTTTGTCGTATGTGACGCCGCCCGATGGGCGGCCAGACGCGAGGCCGGCCCCTGCACCGGCCCGTGCGCGTCGACCCTTCCGAGATGACCCGAGGTTGTTGATGTTTGATTTCGTACGCAAGCACACGCGGCTGCTCCAGTTCCTGCTGCTGATCGTGATCCTGCCGTCCTTCGTGCTGGTGGGCGTGGAGGGCTACAGCCGCTTCATGGAGGGGGGCAACACCGCCGTGGCGAGCGTGGACGGCCACAAGATCACGCAGTCGGAATGGGACGCGGCGCTGCGCCAGCAGGTCGAGCGCATGCGCCAGCAGGCGCCGACGATGGACCCGAAGGTCTTCGACTCGCCGGAAGTGCGCAAGGACGTGCTGGAGAACCTGCTGCGCGAGCGCGTGCTGGCCGCGGTCGTGACCGACGAGCACCGCAACATCACCGACGCGCAACTGGAGGAGATCGTCCGCACCGATCCCCAGCTGGCGCCGCTGCGCGGCCCGGAAGCCAAGCAGATCCTGGCCCAGCAGGGCCTGACGGTGGACGGCTTCCTGCAGCGCCTGCGCCAGGAGCTGCAGATGAACGGCGTGCTGGGCCCGATCGCGCAGAGCGCGCTGCCCACGCAGGCGAGCGCCGGCCTGGCCTTCGACGCGCTGCTGCAGCAGCGTGAGCTGCGTTTCCAGAACTTCGCCGCGAAGGACTTCGCCGCGACGCTGACGCCCAAGGACGCGGACCTGGAGGCCTACTACAAGGACCCCAAGGTCTCGGCGAAGTTCCAGCTGCCCGAAAGCGCCGACATCGAATACGTCGTGCTGGACGCCGCCGCGCTGCAGGGCGGGGTGACGGTCAGCGCCGACGACGTGCAGAAGTTCTACGAGCAGAACAAGGCGCGCTTCACCAGCGACGAGGAGCGCCGCGCCAGCCACATCCTGATCAAGGCCGGTGCCGACATGTCGGCGGCGGACAAGGCCAAGGCGAAGGCCAAGGCCGAGGCCCTGCTGGCCGAGGCGCGCAAGAACCCGGCCGGCTTCGCCGAACTGGCGAAGAAGAATTCGGAAGACCCGGGCTCGGCCGCGAATGGCGGGGACCTGGACTTCTTCGGCAAGGGCGCGATGGTCAAGCCTTTCGAGGACGCGGTGTACGCGCTGAAGAAGGGCGAGATCAGCAACGTGGTCCAGTCCGACTTCGGCTACCACGTGATCATGCTGACCGACCTGCGCGGCGGCCAGGTGCGCCCGTTCGAGACGGTCAAGGGCGAGATCGAGTCCGAGCTGCGCAAGCAGCTGGCGCAGAAGCGCTACACGGAGATGGCCGAGGACTTCGGCAACACCGTGTATGAGCAGAGCGATTCGCTGAAGCCGGCGGCCGACAAGTTCAAGCTGACCATCCAGAAGGCGACGGTGCGCCGCAAGGCCGCGCCGGACGCGACCGGCCCGCTGGCCTCGGCCAAGCTGCTGGAGGCGGTGTTCGATGCCGACTCGCTGAAGAACAAGCGCAACACCTCGGCGATCGAGGCGGGCGGCAACCAGCTGGTGTCGGCGCGCGTGGTCGCGTACAACGCCGCGCGCGTGCCGGCGCTGGCCGAGGTCAAGGCGGCAGTCGCGGCGGCCTGGGTGCAGGACCAGTCGGCGGCGGCCGCGAAGAAGGCGGGCGAAGCGCGCCTGGCCGAACTGCAGAAGGGCGGCGACGCGAAGGGCCTGGGCGAGCCGGTGACGGTGTCGCGCGCCAAGCCGGGCGTGCTGCCGCAGAAGGCGCTGGACCAGGTCCTGCGCACGGATGCGTCCAAGCTGCCGGCCTATGCGGGCGTGGACGTCGGCGATGGCAGCTACCTGGTCGTCAAGATCGAGAAGGTGCTGCCGCGCGATCCGGCGCTGATCGATCCCAAGCGCGCGGCCGAGCAGTACGCGCGGGCGTGGAGCGCGCCGAGATGGCGGGCTACTACAACGTGCTGAAGAGCGAATACAAGGCCACGATCAAGCCGTCGGCGCTGGCGGCGACGGCCGCCTCCGCGCCGACGAACTGAGGGCGTCACGCTGAATGAAGCGGGGCGGCACTCGCGCGATTCGAATGATTTTCAAAAGAATCGCAGAAAGTGCTTCCCACAGAGGAGAGATTCAGCCATAATCTAAGGCTTCTCCGGTGGCTGTAGCTCAGTTGGTAGAGTCCCAGATTGTGATTCTGGTTGTCGTGGGTTCGAGTCCCATCAGCCACCCCACCGAATAGAAGAAAACGCCCGCAAGACGCAAGTCCTGCGGGCGTTTTGTTTTGTGCTCGTCATTCCGTGAATTCCATTCCGCTTCGAAGACTGCTGGCATTCCTGCTCGTCGTCATGCTTGGCATGACGGCCATCGTCGCGTTTCTCCACGTCTCGCGATCGGAGTCATTCCGGCTTCGCAAGGTTCATTTGATTCAATCCAACTGGATCGAGATCCAAACGACCTTCGGAAAGGGCAAGGGCAGCCGTGCTCGTGCGCTCGAGGTCCTCGCGGTCGACGGCCAGCACGCGTTGCGGATCGTCGACCGTGACCTGGAACGGGCGCAGGCCTTCGTCGACCGGCACGCCCCTGGCGCTGAAATCGAGGTGTGGCGCTCCCCGGACGGCAGCCAGCTGCACGCGCCGGAGCTCGCTGACCTGGCGCCCTACGGTTTGGGACTGTTCATTGCCCTGGTGCCGGTCGCGATGCTGTCGGCACTGCTGACGCTTCGGACGAAGCCGCGGCCGGCGATACAGCGGGCCGCGGCCTGGATTACCAGGCGTCGTCCTTGTCGCGCTGGATCAGCTCCTCCTCGCTGAGCTTCAGGTCATGTCGCGCCGCGCGACGCACGCTCAACGCCAACAGGCCGATCAACACGACGGCCGCTCCACCGCACACGAGCAACGCGCTCCATCCCGACATACGTCCATCCCTCACCTTGTTGTGCGGAGGAATGTAGCGGAGGCATCAGCGGGGCGTGATCGCCAATTCAGGGGGATGCTCCGCGCTCCGCACTTCGTGTGGCGCGGCTGCATCTTGCGGAATTGCGACCTCGCTTCGGCGCCCCGATGCCGCTGGCGCGCGAAGTCGCTCATCAACGCTTCATTGAAGTGAAATTCGCGCTCGCATGACGACTTCCTGAGGCTTGCGCGACCCGCGCTTGACCCCCTCTTGATCTGGCTAACAGCCCGATACCAAACGCCATTTCGAGGGTCAACGACTGGCACCCACCCCCCGTTGGCGGGACATCACAGCCACCCTGGATGTCCCTCCATGCGCATCTCCTTCCGTCTCACCGCGCTGGCGACCGCGGCGCTCGCCACGCTCCTCGCCGGATGCGTCGCGCCGTCGCACACCGTCGTCCATGCCGATGCCTCCTACCGCGTCGCGCCGGTCTGGACACCGCCCCCTCCGGAACCCGTCATCAGCGTCCAGGTCGAACCGCCGCTGGTGCAGCCGGCGCCCGTCCTCGTCGACGTCGCGCCGCCGCCGATGCTGGTGGAAGTGCCGCCGCCCCAGCCTTATCCCGGTGCCGTCTGGACCGGCGGTTATTGGGGCTGGCAAGGCCGCTGGGTCTGGTGCGCGGGGCGGTGGGCATCGCCGCCGCGCACCGACGACGTCTGGGTCCAGCCCTATTACGAGCATCGCGATGGCGCCGTCGTGTTCGTCTCCGGCTTCTGGGCGGCGCGCGGCGTGGCCTTCGTGCCGCCGCCGCCGGGACTGCATCTCTCGATCCAGGTCGCGATCGGCGGAGGAACCCGCCCCGTCGGCCCGATGGGCGTGTTCGTGCCGCCGCCGCCCGGGTCGCGTCCGGGCCTCATCGTGCCGGCGCCGATCGGCACGCCGCCGGCGGTCGTCGTCAGCGCGCCGCCGGTGACCAACGTCGGCATGCGCATCCAGAACAACACCACGCAGATCAACCACACGGTCATCAACAACACGGTGAACAACACGACGAACGTCAACAACGTTCGCAATGTCACCAACATCACCAACGTCACGATCGTGGCGCCGCCCGGATCGACCGCCGACGGCAAGGCCTTCCATGGCGATGTGCCCGCGGCCTCGCACCTGGCCACTGCCAACGGCGGACATCCTGCCGCCTTCGGGGCGGCGCCACAGGCCATGCCGACCTCGGCGTCAACGCCGATGCCACCGGGCCATCCGGCACCGCCGCTGGCAGCGACCGGCCTGCCGCCATCGACGCGGCCGACATCGGATCCCGCCGCCCTGCAGCATGAGCGCGACCTGCAATTGTTGGAACGTCAGCAGCAAGAGCACCAGCAACAAGAACGCCTGCTGCAGGAGCGCCAACAGCAAGAACGCCAACAGCAGGAGCGTCTTCAGCAGGAGCGTCTTCAGCAGGAGCGTCAGCAACAGGAGCGTCAGCAGCAAGAGCGCCAACAGCAGTGGGGCCAGCAACAAGCGCATCAACAAGAGCAGCAGCAACGCGAGCGGCAGTTGCAGGAGCAGCGTCTGCAGCAGCAGCAACAGCAGCGCCAGCAATGGGAACGGGCGCAAGCGCGCGAGCAGGGCCATGAGGACTCACGCGACGGCAACGCGGCGCCGCATCGCCCGCCGGCCAGTGCGCCGTCGCGCGAGGCCGGTCGCCCGGACGACCACCGCCGCGATGCCCGCGACGCCGAACGGGCGCACGCCCACGGGCAGGACCGGTCGCGTGAGCAGGAACGAGAGAAGGAGAAGGAAAAGGAGAAGGACCGCGACCGCTGACGCGCGCGCGCATCCCTAGAATCGCGCCGCATGTACCGACTCCGACTCACGCTCGCGCTGTCCGCCATGCTGGCGCTGGTCTGCCTCCAGGCCGGCTTCGTCTACCTGGGCACGGTGCGCGTGGATGGCTACGCGCGCCACAGCCGCCTGACCAGCGACCTGTTGTCGGAGTTGCTGGACCTTTCCGCCAACAAGCAGCGCCTGCGCAACTGGGCCGCCCAGCAGGTGATGGGGGCCGGCGCCACCGACGCCGCGCGCGAGCGCCTGCTCGACGCGATGGATGCCAGCGTGCGGCGCCTGGACGAGGTGACGCGCCGCCATCTCGAGTCCTGGCAGGACATCGCCGAGCGCGACGGCGTCCCCGTCCCGGCGGAGGCCACGCAACTGGTGGACATCAGCGCGCTGCTCGGCGAGAGCCTCGTCGAGTTGCGGCGCCAGCTGCGCGCGCTGACGC